>JAVCCU010000031.1 GCA_030765335.1 Candidatus Kaelpia aquatica
CAGGGGCTATTGAGATGAGAGAGAATAGTTCAGGTGAATGGTTTATATCAGATACACGTTTTGGAGAGTTAGTCCATGCAAAACTGGGTATAGCTGAAGAGAACTCTGGTAAATTAGTCAGTCTTGTGAGGCAGAAGGCAAAAGATATTGCTAAAGAAAATAATTATGATTGGATAATTATAGATGGTTCTCCTGGGATAGGATGTCCAGTAATTGCTTCTATATCTGGAGTTGACTGTGCTTTAGTTGTAACAGAACCAACTCTGTCTGGATTACATGATGCTGATAGGGTTATAAAAGTAGCCAGGCATTTCAATGTACCAGTTAGATTAATAGTGAATAAATATGATTTAAATATAGATGTTACAAGTAGAATAGAGAATTATTGCCAGGATAATGATGTTGAGTTTATGGGTAAGATAGCCTTTGATAAAACCGTTGTAGAAGCTATGGTAGAAGGCAAGACTATTATAGAATATGTACAGACAGAGACAAAGGATATAATAATTGAGATTTGGGATAGACTCATAAAGAGCATTGAATAGATTCTGTTAAAAAAATAATTATTATATTTTAAAATATGAATACATATTTAGATTGTATACCATGTTTTTTCAAACAGGCTCTTGAGTCATCAAGAATGGCTGGGGCAGACAAAGAGATGCAGAAGAAGATGCTTGATGAGATAGCCGCTATATTGCCAAGTATTTCTTTAAAACTGTCACCTCCAGAGATGGGTAGGACTATCTATAAGCTAACCAATAAACTTACAGGTGTAAATGATCCCTATCTTAAGATAAAAGAGAAAAGTAATAAACTTGCTTTAGGAGTATATGATAGGTTAAAAGAGCGTGTAGGAAATTCAGAAGATAGGCTGCTTATGGCTGTTGAGCTAGCTATTGCAGGTAATATAATTGATTATGGAGTAAAAAACTCTTTAAATGTAGAGTTAGAACTAGAGAAGATTTTAGTTCAAGAAAGCAAGGTAATAAAAGAAGAGAAGAGAAGGTTGTTTGATTATCCTAAGTTTAAAAAAGATCTATTAAAATCAAAGAGCATACTATATTTAGGTGATAATGCTGGGGAGATTCTTTTTGATCGTATTCTTATTGAAGAGATAAAGAGAATAGATAGTAACAAGAGTATTATATTTGCTGTTAAAGAAGGCCCTATTATTAATGATGCTTTGATGAAAGATGCCTTAGATTGCGGCATTGATCACGTTGCTGATATTATTTCTTCTGGTTCAGATGGTCCAGGAACAATACTCTCGATATGTTCAGAGAAGTTTCTTTCAATATATAGAGATGTAGATATGGTTATAAGTAAAGGTCAGGGTAATTTTGAAGCACTTTCAGACGCTAAGCGTGATATCTTTTTCTTATTTATAGCTAAGTGCCCTGTTATTGCCCAAGATGTTGGGGCTAGAATAGGAGATGTTATTTTGATCTATCACCAAGGTCAGGAAGATGCTAAAAAAAGAAGTTCTTAATATAATATAATTATGAAACCTGAATTTAAGTTTTGCCCTCTGTGTAGTAGTGTCTTAAGTAAGAAGAGGATAGATTTTAAAGAGCGGCCATACTGTAAAGAGTGTGGATGGATAAATTACGATAACCCCTTGCCCGTTACAGTATCTATTGCAATAAATGCTAATAACGAAGTACTCATAACAAGAAGAAATCTAGAACCTGGGCTGGGTGAGTGGGCATTCCCAGGTGGTTTTATAGAGGTCGGTGAGACTGCTTGGGAGTCTTGTTTACGAGAGCTAAAAGAAGAGACAGGAGTAGAAGGTATTGTAGAGGAGTTACTAGGGGTCTATATACAGAAAACAGAAGAGTATGGGGATTTGATTGTCTTAGGATATAGAGTAAAAGCCTTAAGCAGCGATATTATTATAAATGATGAGGTTAAAGAGGCAAAATTTATTGGTTGGGCTGAGTTGCCAAATATTCCTTTCTCAACTCACAGGGAGATGGCAAAAAGCTTTTTAAAAAAAACAGATGAATATCAAGGTACTCTTTAATGACGAAGCAATAGATGGTAGATTTTCAATTGGTTGTGGTTTCTCATGTTTAGTGGATAACAGTGTTTTGTTTGATACTGGCGGGAGCGGAGAGCATCTCTTTCATAATATTAAAATAATGGGGGTAGATATCTCAGCTATAGATAAAGTTGTTATCTCCCATGATCATTGGGATCATACTGGAGGATTATGGAAACTTTTAAATGTGAGGGAGGATTTAAAAATTTATAGTTGTCCTGGATTTAGCAAAGAGTTTAAAGATAGAGTTAAAAGTTTAGGCGTAGAGCTCATAGAGATAGATAGTTTTACTGAAATAGAAGACAGTATTTATGTTAGTGGTGAGATAGCATGTGTTTATCATGCTAAAGATATGTTTGAGCAGTCGCTATATATAAAGACAGATAAGGGTGTAACAATAATAACAGGTTGTGCTCATCCTGGGATTCTAAAGATAATAGAGAAAGCTAAAAAAAACCTAAAAGAGAAAAATATCTACTCTGCATTTGGTGGTTTTCATCTTAAAAATAAAAGTAGAGAAGAGTTAATAATTATAGTAAATAGATTTAAAGAGCTTGGTGTTAAGAAGACCGGCCCTACTCACTGTAGTGGAAATAGCGCTCAAAGGTTATTTAAAAAAATATATAAGAATAATTATATTCAAGTTAAGGTGGGGCAAATTTTAGAAATTTAAATAATAATAGAGGATTAAAATGAATAGTAGTTCTTGGTTTTCTCAGATTTCTTTTAAACAACGGATTTGGTTGTTTACGACTGTGGTAGGAATGTTTACGATTACAATTCTTGGGATTTTGCTGAGTTCCTCAACTAAGCCAAAGGAATCAATTGATTTCAACGTCAATATGTCTATCCAGGACATTGCTCCCGAACTTGGAGTTACAGGTAAAGGTCTTGCTCGTGAACTTGAGTTACCGATTGATACTTCCAAGAAAAAAACCCTCAATTTATTAAAGGTAACAGATGAAGAACTTTATCATGCCATTGAACATATTCTTTCTCATAGTGATAGTATACTCAAATATTATATTTATGTGGTGTTGGTATTGTTTGGTCTTGTCTTTCTCGTTAGACTAGGACGGCCAGATAGGTCCGATGTCAAACGCAGACATAAATGGTATCCCCGAGCCCCCCATATCGTCTCTCTCTTACTTTCTGTAATAGTAGCCGGATTTATTCTTGGCAAATCACCCAATCCCATGGAGGGGACAGTCAAAATATTCAAATCAATGGTGGGGCTTTACCCTGACCCAGTGGTTAAAGTAATCGCTTTCGGTTTTTTTATTATACTCGCTGTTATTGGGAATAAGATGATTTGCGGTTGGGCGTGCCCTTTCGGCGCTTTGCAAGAACTTATCTACAGTATACCAATTTTACAAAAAATCAAAAAAAAGAAACTACCATTTATATTCACAAACACAATTCGTGTATGTCTCTTTATTGCAACGCTCCTTTTTCTATTTGGAATTATTGGAGGGTGCAGGGGATTTGTGATTTACCACTATATTAACCCCTTTAATCTGTTTAATCTTGATTTCGAAACATTCAGTATTCTGCTTACAGTAGTCATTGTTTTGTCAGCATCATTTGCTATCTACCGTCCATTTTGTCAGTTTATCTGTCCTTTTGGTCTTATTTCTTGGATAGCTGAGCGATTCAGCATTTTTCGTGTTCAAATTGACAAAGAGAAATGCACCCAATGTGGTGCTTGCATAGAGGCATGTCCCCTTGAAGCTGCAAAAGATCGGGTTGATAGAGAAAGATTGCCTGCAGATTGTTTTAGCTGCGCACGTTGCTTGAATGTTTGCCTAGTTGATGCCATTCAATATACATCTTTCTTAAGCAAAAAGAAATAATCTAAATATTTAAAACAACAAAAAATTTTGAAAAAGTCTGCCATTCATGCTATAAAAGTACTTACTTGGCATGTTTACCTCCTTGAATTCCACTGTTTTAGCTAAATGTCTACCCCTTGAGGCTTGACATCTTGTAAATATTTGAGAACAAAAGAGTTATACAAATTGACTACCAAAAATACTGGACAAAATTAGACAAATTTACCGCCTTCTAGCCTGATTCTCATAATTTTTGCACCCCTCTGAAACCATTCAGCTGTTAAATACAAGTTCGAGATTCTTCCGGGGTGGCGATGATACTACTAAAATAGTATCTCTGATATGGCATATATCCTCAGATATTGGGCTATATAGTACCTATTTGCAGGCATAGTATTCAGAGATAGAATTATATCTAATATTTGCACGGGGAGATAATATTAAATTTCAATCGTTATGTACTCTAGAATGAAGAGTGAAAAATATCACCGATATAAGTAGGCACATTTGAATAATATATTACATTTTTACCTGAAACGTAGATAGTGAAATAATCTGTACATAATATGAAAGAATATTCTTTGACAAAATGATTTAAAGTGCTATTATTAGTGAATAAATTCACTAATAATAGGATTTATGGAGAGTTTATGGAATTATCGAACAATGCGATCGAAAGAATATGTAAAATTTTTGGATATCTTAATGTCTTAGAGAAAAAAGGTGTTAATTTTGTTTCATCCAGAGAGCTGGCAAAAGCCATTGGAACAACAGGACATACTATTCGTAAAGACATTAGCCTCTTAGAAGTGACTGGATATACGCGAAAAGGCTATGCGGTTAAAGCTTTCAAAGAAGAATTAGGGGATAAATTTAATTTAACTCAAAAGCGTAAGGCTTGTATTGTTGGTTTAGGGCGATTGGGAACGGCCTTGCTGGACTATGAAAATTTTCAGGAAGATGGGTTTGAAATTGTAGCCGGCTTTGATTGTAATATCAATAAAGTTGAGAGGATCTGTACACATATTGATGTTTTTCCGGTTGGATCTTTAGAAGATATCATAGCGCAGCGATCTATCGAATTAGGCATAATTACTGTTCCTGCGGAATCGGCTCAAGGGATTGTTGATAGATTGAGCAAGATTGGGGTGAAAGGTATTTTAAATTTTTCACCAGTTAAAATTGTTGTACCAAAACATATTATTCATGTGGATATGGATTTTACCAATGCTTTGCGGTTTATTGCTGCAAGATTTACTATGCAGAAACAGTGAATATTATAAATAAAAAGGAGCGAGGTATGGCAAGAATCTATAATTTTAGTGCGGGACCGGCGGTCTTACCAGAAGAGGTTTTGAAAAAAGCAGCCGAGGAAATGCTAGATTATAA
The DNA here is from genome assembly GCA_030765335.1 of Candidatus Kaelpia aquatica. Taxonomy (NCBI): domain Bacteria; kingdom Pseudomonadati; phylum Candidatus Omnitrophota; genus Candidatus Kaelpia; species Candidatus Kaelpia aquatica. The sequence continues at coordinate 5,266 of JAVCCU010000031.1, forward strand.
AGGCTGCGGCATGTCCGTAATGGAACTTTCACATCGAGGAAAAGAGTTCACAGATATTATTGAAACAGCCCGGGCGAATATAAGAGAAATTATGGAGATACCTGAAAATTATAAGGTGTTATTCCTTCAAGGCGGTGCGTCAATGCAATTTGCCATGGTCCCTCTGAATTTAATGAATAAAAATAAAAAGTCTGATTATGTAAATACGGGGCAATGGTCGAAAAAGGCGATTGCGGAAGCCAAGAAGTACGGTGAAGTTAATATTGTTGCAAGTTCAGAGGATGATAATTTTAAGTATATTCCAAGATTAGATCCTGCTGCTTTTTCCAAAGACGCGGATTATTTTTATATTGTGACAAACAATACAATATACGGTACAGAATATAAAGAGATTCCGGATACAGGAGATGTTCCTCTAGTGGCTGATATGTCGTCTAATATTTTGTCTGATCCGGTTGATCTGTCAAAGTTTGATCTGATCTTTGCAGGAGCTCAGAAAAATATGGGTCCTGCGGGTATGACTTTGGTGATCATACGGGAAGATCTGGCCGGTAAAGCCTCAGATGATGTGCCAGCGCTTCTTAATTATAAAACTCACATTGATAGTGAGTCTCTTTACAATACACCGCCATGTTACTCAATTTATATGGCAGGTTTAGTCTTTAAATGGATTAAAGAAAAAGGTGGCCTTACAGCGATAAAGAAGCTCAATCACGAAAAAGCACAAATTTTATATGATTACCTGGAGCAGTCGAGCCTCTTTAGTAGTCCAGTTCAAAAAGAGAGCCGTTCTATGATGAATCTTCCTTTCCTGACAGGAAGCAAAGAGCTCGATGCAAAATTTATAGAAGAAGCTTCTGTTTGCGGATTAAAGACACTCAAAGGGCACCGAACAGTTGGAGGAATGCGAGCGAGTATTTACAATGCGATGCCATTAGATGGTGTTAAAGCCCTTGTTCAATTTATGGAAGAGTTTGAAAAGGAAAATGGATAATAAAAAGGAGAGAGACGATGTATAAAATTATGAAACTCAATAAGATTTCAACGGAGGGTTTAGATGTTTTCCCGCTTGACCAATATGAGATTGGAACAGAAATTACCCATCCAGATGCAATAATTCTTCGCAGCTTCAATATGCATGATATGGATTTACCGGATTCTCTGTTAGCCGTAGGGCGAGCAGGGGCAGGTGTGAACAATATTCCTATTCCACAGTGTTCACAGAAAGGAATAGTAGTTTTTAATACTCCGGGGGCCAATGCTAATGCTGTAAAGGAAATGGTAATTGCCAGCTTGTTTTTAGTATCTCGCGATATTGCTCGAGGAATTTTTTTCACAGAGTCTCTTAGAGGAAAAGGATCTGATGTCCCAGAGCTTGTCGAGAAGAATAAAAAGAGTTTTGCAGGGCAGGAAATTTATGGAAAAACTCTTGGTGTGATAGGACTGGGTAAAATTGGAGTAATGGTAGCCAACAGCGCCCTGGATCTAGGTATGCGAGTAATAGGATATGATCCTTTTATTTCAGTGAAGTCTGCCTGGGGATTATCAAAGGAAGTGCAGCGCGCTGAAGGGGCTGATGCTTTGATAGCCAACGCTGATTACATCTCATTACATACTCCATTAACTGATGAAACTCGCGGTATGATCAATTCTGAAAAATTTAATCGTATGAAAAAAGGTGTACGCATTCTTAATTTTTCACGCGGCGGAATTGTGAATAATGATGACTTAGGCAAAGCTATTAAAAATGGTATTGTTGAACGTTATATAACAGATTTTCCTGACGATGAACTTCTAAGTATGGAAAAAGTTATTGCTATTCCTCATTTGGGTGCATCGACAGAAGAGGCGGAGGGAAATTGCGCCGTTATGGTTGCTGATCAGATCCGTGACTTTATCGAGAATGGTAATATCAAGAATTCAGTAAATTATCCTGACTGCAGATTAGAGCAGAATTCTAATTTCCGTTTGGTGATTATGAACAGAAATATTCCCAATATGGTTGGGCAGATTTCCACAGCTCTTGCAGAAGCCAATATTAACATTGTTGAGATGCTTAATAAAAGCAAAGGGGATTATGCCTACAATATTATTGATATGTCAAATCAGCCGACTAAAGAAGCAATAGATGCTATTTGCAGCATTGAAGGAGTCATAAAAGTCAGGGCTTTGAGTTTAGATAAACAGATTGCTTAAATTTTTTCAGAAGGTAGTCATTGTTTTCCTTTATGCAGAGATTTATAGCCGCAGCTCTTAAGAGGCAGCGATGGCAGATTTAGCCGCTGTTGTTTAGTCTGGAAGTTTAAATAAAAAAAGCCCGCCAAAAAATAGCGGGCTTTTAAAACAACTGGTTATATTTTTACTACATTGATAGCACTTGGACCTTTTGCACCATCTTCGATTTCAAATTCGACAGGTTGACCTTCATCAAGTGAAGCATAGCCTGAACCCTGGATTGAGCTATGATGCACGAATACATCCTTGCCTTCTTCTGGAGTAATAAATCC
>JAVCCU010000032.1 GCA_030765335.1 Candidatus Kaelpia aquatica
CAATCTCTATTGATGCCGCAAAGTATTTTACCTGACCAATAACATTGCCATCTAAAGTAACAATCCACCTATCAGAAATTCCTACTTCATTCATGTTTGTTCCTACTGGCAATTGAGACCATTGTGAACTAATAACAATATTTCCATCTAATACTATTTTGTTTCTTCCTTCTCCGAATGTATCTGCAACTCCTTCTATATCAATATAAAATCCTCCAACATTGTACAAAATTTGCACTTTTGGCTCAGATAAACTATGGACATCTTCACTTATCTCTGATATAGCATAAATAGATTCTTCAGGTAAAAGAACTTTTGCAATTGTATCAACCATGATGGGATTATGAGTTGAGCATCGTATCCTGCCTATGCCTTCCTGTTTAAGACTATATTTAGCAAGCCAATTTATAATACTGAATCCTGCCTTTCTACCTGTTGCACCAGAAATATCCAAGCTTTCTACTGATACTAAGTTTTCAGAATATCTATAATCCCAAGATATATCCCCTGCGTTATTACCATCTATATAAATATTAAAAGTATAAGAGTACATCGTGGGCACATCTGAACGTCTAAGCTCAATCCATTCTCCTGTTTCTATATTACGTATTCTTACATTTACCAGCGCATCTTCGGCAGGTAAAGAGCCGTCATAAAGGTATTCTTCGATAAGATTGCCTCCTGAATCTCGAACAGAAGTTATTCGCCTGAAACCTTGATCAAATTCATAATAGGTAGCTGCTCCATATGAATCATATTCAATATCTGTAGTCTTTATTCTTCTTGCCTGAGCAGGATAAGATATGATTAAAGCAACACTTGCTATAAATAGAACAACTTCTCTAAAATGCTTTATCTTCATATTTCTACAGCCAACACCCCTTTCTATAAATATGCCACATCTTTAGATGCGTTACAAATAGAAGGACAAATGAGATATGCCAATCTATCCTTTAAAACAAAAGACCTCTGGAAATACGATCCAGTCGGGCTATAAGCTGTTCAACCTCACTGACAAACGGCGAAACCAAAATAAGACTGCCTTCTGAAGGCACCTCCCTACCTACAACAGATTCCATATCTATAATTATTTCCGATGCAATATCCCAGCTAATATGATGCTCATCTAAAAAACCATTTATTATCTTTAATATTTCTAACCCTTCGGAATAAGAATTACCATAGCACCTATTAGAAAAAACAAACGACAGACCCAGAGCTGTTCTATCTATGACCACTTGATTATCTACATGGTCAAGAAGGGGTATTAAAGCATTCAACACCTCAATTGCATATCTATACCGTTCAACAATATGCTCAGAATCATAATCTGCATCGTGAGGAATATTGTCTTCATTAAACAGAACTTCTTCAATTAGTTTATCTGCGACTATCTTCGCTGATTTAAAAGACAGGTTTTCTGATAGCTTAACAATGCGTTCAATAATATTTAGATTTGCCGAACTATGAATTATGGTTTTACATAACCACAAAACACCATTTTCGATTGTTACATTAGATACACTATGAGATCTTCTCAGCGTATAAGATTGAGAATCAAACAAACAAGGTTTGGCTAAAAAAAACATCATCAAAACAACCAAACTTAGTGCTTTAAACTTCATCTTTATATTTCTACAACCAACACCTCTTTTTATAAATATACCACATATTTAAACGTTACAAATAAAAAACAAGATTGCATATTAGAAAAAGCATAAGGCGGCTATTATATACCTATAAACTGCAACTCAACAGATCTCTGACGAGACCTATTATCACACTCTACAAATATGATCTGCTGCCAGATCCCAAGGGTTAATTTTCCCTCTCTAAACGGTATAGAGAGGGATGGGCCTATGAGAGAGGCCCTAAGGTGGGAGAACCCGTTTCCATCGCCCCAAGTGGCATTATGGGCGTATTTTCCCTTTTTTGGGACCAATTTCTCAAGTAATTGAGGTAAGTCATGGATTAAGCCCGATTCATACTCTATAACAGTCAAAAAAGCGGTAGAACCGGGTATAAAGCAGGTTACGACGCCTTTTTTCATCTTTAGTTTAGATAAGACTGATTGAATATCTGAAGTTATATCAATTATATCCCCATCTCCTGCTGTAGAGAGACTTAACTGCTCTCCTTCAATCCTAATACTGCTATCTGCCATCACTACTCAACCTCTTCCCTTTTTTAACTATCTTTTTAGAGATACTCTTCTTCTTACCTTTAAAATTTAATTGCGCTACCTTGTTCTGTCTGTTATCCATCTTTCTCATAGAATCAACCTAGAGGACAAGAGAACTTCCTGCCACCTAATAGGTGTAAGTGAATATGGAATACTTCCTGGCCTGCATCTTTATTGTTGTTAAAAACAAGCCTAAATCCTGATTCAGCTACACCTTCGCTCTGAGCAAGCTCTTTAGCAATAAAAACCATCTTACCAATTAAGCCTGAGTCTTCTTTGCTAATATCAGATATTCTATCAATATGCCTTTTTGGTATAATCAATATATGCGTTGGAGCCTTAGGGTGAATATCACGAAACGCTACTATCTCATCATCTTGATAGACTAACTCGGCAGGAATCTCACTATTAACTATCTTACAAAATATACACTCCATAAAACCCCCCTAAATACCTTTTATCTCTACTCCAAGAGTATCTGTATCTAAAATCGCAACGGTAGAATCTCCTGTTAACCAACCTGCTGCTTCACCAGGGTTGATAAACAACGCAGCCTCCCCCCTTCTTACCTCTACATTATGAGTATGACCAAAGAGCACTATATCTGCCTCCTCACCCTTATAACTTTGAATATTATGGACCACAATAATCGTCTTATTACCAAGAGTTAGCACTAAAGGCGCCTCTTTTATTTTGTCTCCTGATATTTTCTTAAGACCAACTTTTTCTCCGTCACAGTTTCCAAATACCCCAGTCCAATCACAGTTAAGGCCAGAGAATGAAATTAAACTAAAAGGTGCAATATAATCACCGCAATGAATAACAAAACCAACTTCTTCTTTATTAAATAGATTGACTGCGGCCTTTACCTTGGCTATATTATCATGAGTATCTGATATTATACCTATCTTCATAACATGTTTAATTTTAACAGAATTGATCCTATTTGCAATTTATAATTATTTATGATAAAAAGTTAAGGCAATGGATAAAATAAATGAACTCTGGAATATAGTTAAACGACTAAGAGGCGAGAAAGGATGCCCTTGGGATAAAGAGCAGAATGAAAAGACTCTCCTACCCTACTTGATAGAAGAAGTATATGAAGTAGCTAAAGCAGTTGAAGAAGATGATAAAAAAGGGCTGCTTGAAGAGTTAGGAGACCTCTTGTTTACAGTATTATCTTATCTTCATATCGCAGAAGAGAAAAAATATTTCTTGAAAGATGAAGTCATAGATAGAATCTCTAAAAAGATGATTGAACGTCATCCCCATGTCTTCTCAAATAAAGACCTTAAAACATCTGATGATGTTTTAGCTCATTGGTATGACCTAAAGAATAAAGAGGCTAAGAAAAAAGATAAATCTATCCTTGATAATGTTCCTAAAAACATATCTTCTCTTGTAAGAGCAAAACTTATTCAAGCGAGAGCATCAAGGGTAGGCTTTGATTGGAAAGAACCAAAAGAAGCATTCAAAAAAGTAAAAGAAGAGATACTTGAAGTCGAGGAGCACCTCGATAAAGAGAATGAAAAAGATAGATTATCTGAAGAGTTTGGAGATCTCTTTTTTGCCCTTGTCAATGTCTGTAGAATCTTAAAAATAGATCCTGAAATAAAGCTACGTGATGCAATAGATAAATTCACTAAGCGCTTTAACTATATTGAAGAGAAGATGAAAGAGAGAGACAAATCTCTTTATGATGCTACTTTAGCTGAGATGGAAGAGCTCTGGATAGAGAGCAAGAGCAAAGCTTAACCATCAAGCAATCTTAGGATAGCTCGAAATTAAAACTTCCACTCATCCCCTTTTAAAAAATCATTACCTTGATTAAAGAGCTTGTTTAGCATATCAAGCATATTGCGCTTCATCTTTCTTTTAAATTTAGACATCTCCTCAGGATGATTAGACTGGATATGTCCAAGAACATTATTCTGTATATTGCTTAATAAATCGACTAAGTCATCTGCTTTAACTATGATCTTCTGACCGCAATGACACTCGATTGCAATTTTATATCTTTTTAATCCCTCCCGCATCTCATTCTCCTTAAGTTGTATTAAGTATACCCGATTAAAACCTAAATCACAAATTTCTAATCAAAAATAAAATAAAAATAAAGACCAATATCCCGGCAACTATCTTTAGCCAGCTTGCCCTCTTACCTACCGACACACTGCTTCCACAATAAAGACAGAGGAAAGAGTCTTTAGGTATCATATTTCTGCAGTGGGGGCACTCTATCGGATCATCAAAATCTAAATCTTCAGCTACCTCTTCATGTTCAACAAAGTCTAAATATTCATCATCCATCTTTAGTTCCTGCTAAAACAGCCTTTTTAACAGCCTCCTCAACAGTTTCACAATGAATCAGCTCGCCTCTCTTCCTCTCGCCCTCACCTTGAGCTATATGCCAGCTCTTTACTGCAAAGAGAGGCTTCTTTGATATTAAAGCATGACTTATCTCATTCAATGTTCCATATGAGCCATCTATTGCAATGACACTATCAGCATTCATGATAACAAGAGCATTTCTTATCTCGCCTAACCCTGTAAGTATTGCAAAATCTATATATTTATTAGCTCTATCCTTATCTCTTCCAGGTAATACCCCTACTGTTAAACCGCCAGCTTCTTTAGCGCCCATAGAAGCTGCCTCCATAACACCGCCTAAACCACCTGTTACCAAAATCGCATTATTCTTAGCAATTAAACGCCCACACTCTTTAGCCATCTCCAAAATCTCAGCAGTCGCTTTGGAGCCACCGATAACAGCTATTCTCTGTCTATTCTTTATATCACTATCTACCATAACCAACTCTCTTTAAAGCAAGACTATCTTTTCTCCATTTATCATTGATCTTAACCTTTAATTCGAGATAGACCCTTTTACTTAAAAAGGCTTCAATCTCTTCTCTGGCATCAATCCCTACCTCTTTAAGCATACTTCCCTTCTTACCTATTAATATAGCCTTCTGCCCGCTCTTCTCAACATATATAGCCACCTCTATAACAACTAAATCTTCTTTCTTCTCTAAGAACTCTTCTACCGATACCGCAATAGAAAAAGGTAGCTCCTGATAAGTACGAGAGAGAATCTTTTCCCTTATAATCTCTGCAACATGAAACCTGGTTGATTTATCGCTAAGCTGATCCTTAGGATAATGGAATGGGCCTTCAGATATATTCTTAGTTATTAATTCTAAGAGCCTATCTGTATTAATACTTTTGGTTGCGCTAATAGGCACATACTCATCAAACTTATTCCATTTTGATAACTCATCTATCATAAATAGTATATCCGGCTTCTTAACCAGATCAACCTTATTTAAAACAACAAACTTTGGCTTCTTTATAGGTCTTATCATCTCAAATATACGCTCATCCTCTTTATCTATACCCTTCTTGGCGTCTATCATAACAACTATAATATCTGCATCATCTAATGATGATTCAGCCTCTCTAATCATATATTTATCCAATAAAAACTTCGACTTATGCATACCAGGGGTATCTAAAAAGATTATTTGAAAATTATCTCTTGTTAAAATAGCTGCTATCTTGTCTCTTGTAGTCTTGGGGGTCGATGAAACAATCGACACCTTCTCCCCCATAAACATATTTATCAAGGTAGATTTACCAACATTAGGCCTGCCTATAACAGCAACAAAACCTGAATATGTAGTTTTATTATCAGCTGATCTTTGCTCCATCTTCAACTTTCCTCTCTGTAGTTAATATAGTTATACCATCTGAGTCTCTAGCTGCAAGAAGCATACCGCAAGACTCAACCCCTCTTATCAGAGCCGGTTCAATGTTCAAAATGACAACTACCTGCTTACCTATTAAAACATCTTTTTCATAATAAGGCTTAATTCCAGCAACAATCTGCCTCTCTCCGTCTCCTAAAGAGACTTTTAAAACATAGAGCCTATCTGCATCGGGATGATCCTGAACATCTTTAATAGTCCCAGCACCTAATTCCATATCTTTAAACTGATTAAAACTGATCACCTCAAACTCCTCCTTCTAACTATCCATCTAAATATCTATCTGAAACAACTTCAATCCCTTCTCTTTTAAAAAGGGCTACCGTAACCCCGTCTCCATTTTTTAAGGTATCTGAAAAACTTCCGTCATAGATCAAACCTACTCCGCAAGAAGGGCTATGAGACTTCATTATCGCATATTTAACATTATTATTCTTTGCTATTTTTAGAGCCTCTCTAGCTCCTTCAATAAATAGATCTGTCAGATCATGCCCCTCTAGGTCTATAACCTTAGATGCTCCATTTAGAACAGCACCTCCATCTCCATCTGAAGCTATCTCTGAGGCAACTCTTGGAATACCAAGACCAGCTAAAACCTCAGGGCAAACATCTATTACTCTACAACCCCGACAAAGACCTTTTGCAGTATGATTTAACCTGCTCTTTCCATCATAGCAGCATTTTTTACCGACAAGGCAGGAGCTTACTAATATAACATCAATTCCAAGAAGGATCGGACTTTTTCTTCTTTTTGACATATGTTGCTATCTTAGAACGGTCTGATTTTTTAAGATTGCTAAAAAATATGGCTACACTATAGTTGTCAATATCATCGGCTGGATATTCCGGTTCTGTTCTCACTATTATACCATCACAGGTAATTTTATGAGATTTCTTTTTACCCATCATGGGAATAAACATAACAATCTTGAGCTTTGTCATAACAGGAATAAACTTGTCAATCTGACAGTATGCCCCACCGCTACTGACATTGATCGTCTCTGTTATAAAGTCAGCATCAGTATAAAAAAGCTTGAGCGGTAATACCGCATCCAAACGATAATGTTTCCGTCTATCTTCCTGCATGTTCATATAATATCAAATTTTGACCTTAAACACAATACTACTCTATCTTAATAAATCTTGCCCCCTGGAAGAGTTGAACTCCCATTCCAGGCTTCGGAGGCCTGTGCTTTGTCCTCTTAAGCTAAGGGGGCATAAAAAGACTAACTTAGAACTTTAAGCTCTATATCTTTACTAAGGTTCTTTTTAAAAATATTCAAATCTTGCTCTGAGCCAACTATATCTCCATAATGCATTGGAATAACTGTCTTAGCCTTAACTCTCTCTGCAGCGCAAGCCGCCTCTCTTCCATCCATAGTATATGTGCCTCCTATAGGAAGAAGAGCTATATCTACATTTAGATCATCCATCTCAGGTATTAAATCTGTATCTCCTGCATGGTATATTAAAAGGCCGCCTATCTCTATCAAATAACCTAACCAAGAGCTTGATTTAGGATGGTTCTCTTTATCTACATTATATGCAGGAATCGCTCTAATCTTAAATCCAGCAACATCCTTATAGTCATAAGGAGCCATTGTAATAATATTGGCATCCTCAAAAGAAGAGCTCTTAATATTTTTTGGCAATACTACAGAAGTACCATTCTTGATTAGCTTCAAGATATCCTCTTCTGAGAAATGATCAAAGTGGGGATGGGTTATGAGTACCAGGTCTGCAGGCTTTAGATCCTTAACACGCCAAGGATCTATATAAATAACCTTACCTTCATACTCTATCCTAAAACTTGCATGAGAAAGCCACTCAATAGCATCTAAGACTTCGTTCATTCCTCTTTTTTATCTTGAACCTCTGAATCAGATACTACCTCTTCCTCTTCTTGAACCTCAACAGCTTCCTCTTTAACCTCTTCTACCTCTTCTTTCTTAGGTTCTTCTATTGTCTCAACAGTCTCTTCTTTAACAATGTCAGATTTAGGCTCTTCTTCTATCTCTACCTTTTCAGGCTCAGGCTTAGATTCCTCAACAACCTCTTCTTTTTTCTCTTTCTCTTTAACCTCTTTGGTTTCTTCTTTTACTTCAATCACCTCTGCCTCTACCTCTTCTTTAGCTTCATCTATTTCAATTGCAGCCTCATCACCAGCTACTTCATTGAGACCTTCAGATTTAACCTCAACCTCTTCTACTTTAGAGACTACCTCTTCAGCAGCTTTCTGAGCCTCTTCCTGTTTTGCTTTTTCACGCTCTTCTCTTGCCTTCTCTACCCCTTCTCTTACTTTATCTTTAGATATAGACCAACAACGCTTAGAGCAAAAATAGAAACTATCTCTATAGTACCATTTTTTAAGGCTCAACCTCTTCTTGCAACCTTTACAATTAGTAGGCCTGCCCTGTCCTTCTTTTACTTTTCCCATATTATTCTCCCCATTCCGATTGAATTTTAGCTGTTTTATTTTTTACCTCATTAAGCATATCCTGCACCTCAGAGAGATGCCTACCTCTCTTTATAGCTTTGACCTTTGAAGCATCAGACCTACTATAAGCAATATACTTAAGACCAATATTAACCTTGGATGTCTTTGGACCTGTGCTTTGAACAAAAACATCATAGACAATCTTTCTCTCTTTAGACCCGACAAAGTCAGCAATTAATCCCTGAAAGAAACTCATATCTATAGTTTTAAACCCGGTAAGAGTACCTTGCAGCCTATTAGAGTGAGTAACTATTACCTTATTATCCTCAAAAACATCTCTCAAAACATAGAAAGTGAGATCGCTATCTGCAAGAATATCAGCCGTTATAACCTCGCCTTCCAAATTTTTAACCCATATAATTTCCTGTATGCTTCTACCTTCGACTTCAGCTGGAATATCAAAGAAAGACTTTTTATAAGAATCTTTAACTATAGGCTGATCCTCGGTAGTCTCCTCCCTATCATCTTCTGCTCTTAACGCCTCTTGGGGAGATATAGTTGCACCAAAAGGATATATCGTAATAATATCACCGCTTTTAAGGTAGGCTTCACTCATCATCTCCCTTACCTCACAGGCTGATACATTGTCTTTCACTTTAACAACCTGTATCTTACCTATCTCAGCCCCATCTTTTACAACAACAAACTCCATTCCAGACTCCATGCCATTTATTACGCCCTTATCTATCACTATAAAACTATAATGACTATCATACTTAAGAATTTTTACTGCTATCAAATCCTCTCCAAAAGAAGAAGGAGTTAAAAGCAGGCTTAAAAAGATACCACTAATTACAATTACTCTCTTCATATTAACGGATATTATATCATTCCCATGCCCATTTTCAAGCACCGAGTTTCATTCCTGGCTCCACTCTATGTCCCAAAAGAAAATCTCTGGCAACCATCCTCCTCTTACCCTCAAGTTGTAGATCAAAAATATCAAGGTTTCCCAGGCCGCACTTAACACTAAAATAATCATGCTCAACTCTAACTATCTCAGCCAGATCAGCATCTACATACTCTTTAAAATCCACCCTAGCCTTACATATCTTAAGTAACTTGAAATCTAGGTAGCTAAAACCACCCGGCCAAGGCAATAGACCTCGAACCTTATTATAAATATCAATCGCCTTAGCGCTCCAATCTATCAGACCATCCCCCCTCTTTAGCTTCGGAGCATAGCTTGACTCTCCTTTCTGGGGATAAAGCTTAACAGCTCCTTTGTTTAAGCAGCTTAAAACATCTTCCAAGAGCTTAACAGAATTATTGGCTAATATATCTTCAAGAGAAGACGCATTCATATCCTCAGTAATAGTTATTCTCTTCTTAGCAATTATATCTCCAGCATCAAGCCTTTCGTTCATCTTAAACAGAGTAACGCCTGTCTCTCTCTCCCCACTTACAATTGCCCAGTTAACAGGAGCAGCGCCCCTATATTTTGGCAAGAGTGAACCATGGATATTTAAAGGCATGGTAGAGGCCAGTCCTAAAATCTCTTTTGAGATAATACTGCCATAGGATGCGACTACAAAAACATCTGGAGAGAGACTACCTATCTTTAAAATAGACTCTTTTGAGTTTACATCAGAAGGCTTAAGCACCTTGCCTTTAAAATCACGTGTAGCTATAAAATTTCCCACTTCTGTAGGCTGACAATGCATGCCTCTATTTGCTTTTCTATCCGGCTGAGTAATAACAGCCTTCAAGCAAAGATCATCCCTGTTTAAAATAAGCTTTAAGGCGGGGATTGCAAATTTACCTGATCCAAAAAAAACAATATTCATATTTCTTTATTTAAAACAGATTTTAAATGCTTCTTACGTTCTCTGTAGGAGAGCTTTTGAATTAATAGCTTCCCATTTAAGTGGTCTATCTCGTGCTGGATAATTCTAGCCATAAAACCCTCTGTTTTAATTTTAAACTTTTTACCATCAACATCCAAAGCCTCTACAGTAACTTTATCATACCTCTTAATAAAAGCATTGAACCCAGGAACAGAGAGGCAGCCCTCCTGGTCTGTCTGAGCCCCGCTTCTATTTAGAATCCTGGGATTTATGAAGACATAAACTTCCTCTCTCTTCAATCGTGGAGATGCAACAAATATTCTTAAATTCTGGCCAATCTGATTTGCCGATAAACCCACTCCATGAGTTTTAAGCATGACATCTATCATAAGCCTTATGAGTTTAAGAACATCTTCATCTACTACCTTAACAGGTCTAGTTTTCCTTCTTAAGACAATCTCAGGATACTTAAGAACCTCTCTATTAAAATCTCTAGAGCTCATAAGGGTTCACGTCAACTATTACATTAACACCATCTAAACATCTATTGTAACCAATAATGTTATACAAGAGTCTGGATGTTTGTTCAACATTTTTAGTTTTAGAGATCAAATTCCAACGGTAAACATCTTTCTTCTTTTTAACAGGACTAGGCGCAGGACCCAAAACATCCACTACGCTGCCTAAGGACTCTATTAACTTAGCCTTGACCTTCTCTGCAGCACTTTTGACTTTTCTCTCATCCTTATGACGAAATTCTATCTTAATTAATTCAGAGAAAGGCGGAAAACCGATCTCCTCTCTTCTCTTTATTTCTTGAGCATAAAAACTCTCATAATCATGATCTACGCTTGTTTTAATAGTAAAATGCTCAGGATTATAGGTCTGAATTACAACCGAACCTCTATTATCACCTCGTCCGGACCGCCCGGCAACTTGTGTAATAAGAGAGAACGTCTTCTCTCCAGATCTAAAATCGAGTATATTTAACGACAGATCAGCTAATATAACACCAACTAGTTCAACGTGAGGAAAATCATGTCCTTTAGCTACTATTTGAGTGCCTACTAAGATGTCGATCTTCCTCTCTCTAAACCGGCTGATAATGTCATCTAACTTGCCTTTTTCGGCTAGAGAATCTGAATCGAGCCGCTCTGCTCTAGCAGAAGGAAAGAGCTTGTGCAGCTCAGAGACAACCCTTTGAGTACCTATACCTCGTAAACTCAAATATTTATTGCGACACTGAGGGCATAACTCAGGAAGATCACTCCTATAGTTGCAGTAGTGACATATGAGATCCTTAGTTTTCATGTGATAGGTTAACGTTATATCGCACCTCCTGCACTTTACAACATAACCGCAATTCTGGCAGTAGATAAAAGTGGAAAAACCTCGCCTGTTCAGAAAGAGTATTGCCTGCATATCCCTGCTTAAAACCTCCTCCAGCTTACTCTTTAGAGGGGGCGTAAATATCATGTCGGCCATACTTTTCTTTTTCACTGTCTTTAAATCTACGACACCGACCAAAGGAAGGCTCTGCTCCTTAACCCGCTCAGGGAGCCTAAGCAGGATATGCTCTCCTCTCTGAGCTTTATAGTAAGACTCAAGAGCTGGGGTTGCTGAGCCTAAAATAAGAGGACAGCCATTGATCTGGGCCCTCTTTAATGCCACTTCCCTAGCATGATAACGCGGAGTCTCATTCTGCTTATAACTTGAATCATGCTCTTCATCTATGACTATAAGTCCAATATTTTCAAGCGGGGCAAAAACAGCAGATCTAGTACCAATAGAGACTCTATTTGTTTCATCCTTTAATTTTTCCCACTCTTTAAAACGCTGAGCCTCTGTTAAACGGCTATGGAGCACGGATATCTTGTCCCCTAAACATTTTTTGAATCTAGATATAGTCTGAGGAGTTAAGGCAATCTCCGGAACAAGTACTATGGCAGACTGACCCCTCTTTAAAACCTCTTCAATTACTCTGATATAAACCTCAGTCTTACCTGAACCAGTAACACCGTGGAGAAGAAAACTGCTAAAAGAACCGAGGGTTCTATTTATCGTTTTTAAAACTTCTTCCTGGTCTTTTGTTAAAACAGTAGGTCTTATAAAACTATCGTCAGCCAAAGAGAGATAATCTTTTCTCGGCCCATAACTCTCTCTGCCTTTTCTTAAGATAGAAGGTACTATTGCCTCAATAGCCTCCCCCCAACTACTGTAATAATAAGACGAGATCCACTTGCTCAGCTGAAGCATCTCTTCATTAAGAAGAGGCTTGTCGTCAAGTAACTCAAGAATGTCTTTTAATCCAGGAAAACTCTTACCATCTTCATTGATACCTACAACATAGCCCACCTTAATGCTATTTCTAAAAGGAGCTTTTACGCGGGACCCTATCTCCACCTTGGATATACCAGAAGGCAGAGAATAAGAGAAGACTCTGTCTACAGCTAGCCCAAAAACGACATTTATAAGCATCTTGTCTATTGTTTTAAGTTAAGAATATTTTTCGATTGAAATATCTCTTATTTATTTCCCAGCTACAGTACTTGGAACCGGCAAGTTAAGCTCAGCTAAGACCTTCTTCATATCATCCCAGGTCAACTTCTTTGCTTTGGGATTCATAAGAAGGTATGCCGGATGGAATGTCGGGATAACAGGTATGCCTCTAAACTCAAGGGTCCTACCCCGTTCTTTCGTGATAGAGAAATTCTTCCCAAAAAAAGTAATCCCTGCAACCCGCCCTAAAACAACTATCATCTCTGGAGCTATGATATCCAGCTGCATAAAAAGATAGTGAATACACTCCTCAACCTCATGAGGATGAGGATCTCTATTCCCAGGAGGCCTGCATTTAAGTATATTTGCTATATATACATCCTCCCTCTTAAGACCCATGGCATTTATAATCTTCGTCAACAATTGGCCGGATCTGCCAATGAATGGACGAGCCTGCATATCTTCATCAGCTCCGGGAGCCTCCCCAATAAAGAGTAGGCGTGCATCGGAGCTGCCCTCACCGAAGACAATATTATTCCTGCTTAAATGGAGCGCACACTTTTTGCACTTCTCTATCTTTCCGCGAAGACCATCTAGGTAATAACTCTTACTTTTAGGCATAACAAAATCCTTTTTCATTTTAAGATTATACTTTTAACGGCATCATGTAGATCTTTAGCCACAAAATCTGCTCCAGCATTAACATCAAAAACGTTATCTATCTTAGTCTTACCACTTAAAACAAGGATCGAACTTATTCCAAAATTACTAGCACTCTCTACGTCTCTTTTGGTATCACCTATATAAAATAGGTTTGCTCTCCCTATACCGCTATAGTTATCCATAACCTCTTCAAACATCTTTGTCTTAGGCTTCCTACATTCACAATTATCAGAATCCTGATGCAAGCAATACTTTATATCTTTCAGCTTTACTCCGTATTTATGCAGCTCATCTTCTAAAGCAGAGGTAATACTATTGAGTATCTCTTCTGAATAAAACCCTTTGCTGACCCCAGCCTGATTTGATATTAAATAGACGTCATAACCGTTCTCTATCAAAAGCTTTAAGGCTTCAGCTACACGGGGAAGAACCTCAAACTGTTCAACGCTTCTTACGTAGTCAGATCCAAAATCTGACGGCTCTCTATTGATAACTCCATCACGATCAAGAAATATAGGTCTCATACTTTAAAAAAGATCTCTATTTCTTTTTACCCATTCAACGAGATAGTTTAAACCCTGATCCAATTTTATAGCTGGAGCCCAGTTAAGCTCATTCTTCACCTTGGTAATATCAGAGATATATACCTTCTGATCGGAGGGCCGCCAATCTGAAAAATATTTCTCTATCTTAAATGAGAGGAGATCTTCAAGTAGAGTGAGGTACTCAAGAAGCGAGGTGGTGTTCTCAGGGCCGCCACCGATATTATAAAGCCCGGATTTTTTACCTGAAACATGGAAAGCATTAAAAGCTCTTACTAAATCATCCACAAAGAGAACATCTCTAACCTGTTTTCCGTCTCCGTAGATAGTTATCTTCTTACCCATAACAGCAGCTATAAGAAACCAGGCTAACCAACCCTGGTCTTCAAAGCCAAACTGGCGCCTTCCATAGATACAGCTCATTCTAAAGACAGAGCCCCTAATATTGTAAGTATCTATGTACTCCTGGAGGTAGATATCTCCTACGTATTTACTCGCGCCATATGGAGTATGCGGAACAAGATCTATACCGGTAGATTCAGAGATTCCCTCTATCTCTTTAAAAGAGTATCTCTTCTTAGTTTCAACTAATTCATAATTAGATACATTTTCACCATAGACCTTATTTGTGGAGCAGAATATAAAAGAGGCTCCGGGGGCATACTTCCTTGTCGCCTCCAGCATGTTAAAGGTCCCTACTGCATTAATATTAAAATCTTCAGCCGGATTCTGCACTGAATACCCAACACCCGGCTGGGCTGCAGCATGTATTATAAGCTCAAAATCGTTTTTCTTAAAAACCTCTTCCAATCCATCTCTGTCTCTAATATCAAGATAGACCCTTTCAATATTCTTAAAATCAGAGAGATATTCCCAGTTGTATTCAACTGACTTTTTATCGCTTCCAAAAAGTTTTGAACGCATAAGATTGTCTATCCCCACAACCTCATCACCTTCTCCAGCATAGAATTCAGCGCAATGAGAACCGACCATCCCGGCAGCACCTGTAATCAACACCTTCATGTCTCCTAAGCACTCCTTCCTTTAAGAAGTTTAACCAACTCTATTAAAGCTTCTCCTTCTTTTTTAAAAACCTTAATATTAGAGATAGCCTTCTTAGTGCAATCATTCATCTTCTTCCTGGACTCCTTCTCACCTATTGCAGATATGTAATTTGGACTCACATCGTTTCTAAGAGAGAATTTGCCAGTCTTTGACGTTGCGCCCTCAAGAGCCAAGAGATCATCGCTTATTTGAAATACCATGCCGAAAGATTCAGCATAGTTTACTAACGCAGTAACTTGATCTTGCTTGAAGCCGCAGAGCAATGCAGCCACCTTGGAAGAGAGAATAAAAAGAGAGGAAGTTTTTCTCCTGTGAATCTCCTCTATCTCTCTCTTGTTTACACTCTTACCAGAGAAAGAGAGATCTAAAAACTGCCCCAGCATTACACCCTCCTTACCTATCTCTTCAAAAACATCTTGATTTATCTCTAAGAGTCTCTCCCTGTCTTCCAATGATTTTATAAGATCTTCTGTTATTAGCTTGAGCCCGTCAAGCATAAGAATATTGGCTGTTAAGATAGCGGTCGACTCCCCATAGACTTTATGCAAAGCTGGTTTACCGCGTCTAATCAAAGCATCATCCATAGAAGGTAGATCATCGAGTATAAGAGTACTGGAGTGAATCATTTCGATTCCAGCTGCTGCATTGAGTACCCTTTCAAGACCTACTCCGGCTAAATCGGCTATAGCAAGCATAATGATAGGCCTTATCCTCTTGCCGCCTTCAAACATGGAGAACCACAATGCCTCATGAATCTTCTCAGGCTGATCATGAATTGGAAAAACATACTTAATGTACTCATCGACAAGCTCTTTTCTCTGCTTTAAATATACCTTGATATTCATATAGTCACCTCGCACCTTTTATAGATATTCAACAAGAGCTTCAACACAAGGCCTCACCTCTAAGCCCGTAGCTCTTTCAAATTTATCAACACTTAAAACCGAATATTCCGGACGTTTTACAGTTATAGATATCTCGCTCAGCTTAAAAGGCTTTATAAAAATACTCTCTAAATTACAGATCTCTGCAACCTTAAGAGCTAACTCATACCTGCTCAGTTCTCCTTTATTTGCGAGGTGGTAGATCCCGTAAGCTATACCGCTGCCCCCTTCACCAACCATTACCTTTGATAAAAACTCCTTTAGGCAGCGCGCAAAATCAAGAGCATAAGTAGGAGAAATAAACTGGTTATCTGCTACATCAACCCCTAAAGAAGACTTCAGCCTGCTGCAGATATCTCTTAGTGGGTCATTGTTATCCCCATAGAGTAAGCCTGTTCTTAGAGTGTAGTATTTTTCTGAAAAATAGCTTACAAAATGCTCTCCTGCATATTTAGTCTCCCCATAAATAGTCTCAGGGTGGGGCTCATCTTCTTCTGTATAAGGAGAGTGCTTATCGCCATTGAAAACATAGTCTGTACTTATATAAACAAAGGTTGCGTCAGATTTAGAACTATGGTATGCGAGATTCAAGGTTCCGATTGCATTAACACTATGGGCTATACCAGGATTATTATGGCAAAAATCAACGTCAGATATAGCTGCGGCATGTATGACAATTTCAGGGCTATGAGAGTCAAAAATCCTCTCAACTGCCGACTCGTCAGTTATATCACAATCTACCCCTAGAACCTCTTTCTGGTGTGATATCAGAACAAGCTCGTAATCATCTTTTAACTCTGAGACTAAATAACCACCCAATAAACCGCTTGCCCCCGTAAGCAAAACCTTCATATCTTTAACGCCTCCCAGCTATATTCGATATCATCTAAGTCAACTATTTCTTCGTCAGGATCTTCTTTTTGATAGAGAGAGTCTGTCAGGTTAAAAATATAAGCCTCCCTAGAGCCTAAACATTGCAAGCCATGGTAGACTCCAGGCGGTATTCTAATAAGAGAAGAGTTAACTCCGCTAAGAATAAAATCCTCTATAGCTCCATATGTCCTAGAGCCCTCTCTGTTGTCTTTAAGTACAAGCTTAACACTGCCTTGGACACAGCAGATATTATCGGCCTGATTATAGTGCAGATGCCAACCTTTTATAACACCTGGATTGATAGTGCTTAGATAGGCCTGGCCGAACTTATCAAAAATATCATCATCGCTTCTTAAAATCTCAATCAATCTTCCCTTCTCATTCTTAAACCAATTCAACCTCTTGATATCAACGCCATCTATCATAGGTTTTTCTTGCCTCCAACAGGTTTACCCAATGCGGAACTGCCGAAAGGAAGATACAAGAAACCATAGCGATCAAGTTCTAAATGTTTATAGAGGTTTCTTCCATCAACGATAAAAGCAAGATTCATAATCTCTTTTAATTTTTTGAAATCAACATCTTTAAAATCATCCCACTCTGTTGTAAGTAGAATGCAATCTGCACCTTTAGCCGCTTCATACTTATCAGCGACATAGCTTATTCTACCTTTAAATACTTCCCTTAGATTCTCCAGCGCTTGAGGGTCAACAACTGCAACTCTAGCACCTTCTTTAAGTAAAGCCTCTATAATGTCTATTGCCGGAGCACCTCTTACATCATCTGTCTGAGGCTTAAAAGATACCCCCCAGAGAACAATTTTCTTATCTTTTAGTATCCAAAGTCCTTCCTTTATTTTTTTTAAGACAAGTTGACGTTGTTCTTCATTTATTTTTCTCACTTCTTTAAGTAGATTAAAATCATAGCCCAACACTTCAGAGATATGGATAAATGCATCGACATCTTTAGGAAAACAGCTGCCGCCATAGCCAATGCCGGCCTTTAAGAACCTATCTCCTATTCTCTTGTCCATACCCATGCCTTCTGCAATTTTATCAATATCTGCTCCAACCATCTCAGATATCCTAGATACCGCATTTATAAAAGAGATCTTAAGAGCCAGGAATGAATTAGAGGCATGCTTGATAAGCTCGGCGCTCTTAATGTCGGTAACAATAATAGGTGCTGCCAGCGAACTATAGAGACAGAACAGCAGGTCTCTGGCCTTTTGGCTATCTACCCCGATAACTATTCTATCGGGATGCAGAAAATCAGCCACCGCTGAACCCTCTCTTAAAAATTCTGGGTTCGATGCAACATCAAAATCAACTTCACCTTTGATATAGAGCTGCATGGCCTGCCTTACCTTTTCACCTGTCTCAACTGGTACAGTCGATTTTTCAACTATCAAACGGTAAGAGTCCATATTAACTGCAATCTCTCTGGCAACGTTTTCAACATAACTTAAATCAGCTTCACCATTAGATTTAGGTGGGGTGCCTACGGCTATAAATATTATCAGACCATGGTCAACCGCCTCTTTAAGTGAACTGCTGAATCTAAGACGGCCTTCCTCTTGATTTTTTAGAAGTAACTCTTCCAGTCCCGGCTCATATATCGGAATCTTACCTTTTTCAATCTCTGCTATCTTGAGCCTATCTACATCCATACAGAGAACATTGTGACCCAGCTCAGCTAAAGCTACACCTGTAACCAGACCTACATAGCCAGAACCTATAACTGATACATCAAGCTTATCTTTTAGTTTCATAGCTTAATCCTGTTTTTGAAATTAGACTAATATTATACCAAAAAATCAAAGAATAACAACATCTTCAGGCTTCTCCCAGAATCTCTGAAAGAAAAACCACTGCTCAGGATAATCTCTAAGATACCCCTCTATAGCCCTGTTGATATCAGCTATAATTCTATGCATCTCATTAAGGGTAAAACTCTCATAGGTAAACGGTCCTTTGATTATGCTTTTATAACCCAAGCCGTCTCTAACTGTAACTATAATAAGAATAGGGACTTGAGCACGTAAAGAGATTAAAAAGGGGGCTTTTGGAAAATAACAATCCCTACCAAAAAGCCTGCCTTTTATAGAGTTTCCAGTAAAATCACGGTCGCTTAGAAGACCAACAATACTGCCCTCCTTGAGTCTCTTAAGACAGACATTAAAGGAGTTCTTAAAAGGAAGTTCTTCAATTCCAAGCCTCTTTCTCTGCCGCTTGAAGAACCTATCTACATATTCTATAGAATGATCCAGCGCAACAGCCGCAACAGAATAATCAAGATAAGATAAATGTCCTCCGGAAAATTCCCAATTACCAAGGTGCATACCTAATCCTAAAACACCATTAGAGGAAGCTTTGAAAGATTCATCTACTACCTCTCTTCCCTCAATCTTTAAATAATTCTTAAAAAATTCTTTACCTCTAGATCTAACTCTCATAAAATCAACCAAATAGAATGAGAAATTCTTGAAAAGCCTTCTAGTGGAAGCTTCTTTAAAGCTAGGACCCATAACAACTTTGAGATTATCGCGTACTACAGCCACTTTTTTTCTGGCAAAAAGATAGTATAAGAGAGAGAGCATCTGAGCAAGCTCTATAGCAAATGAACGCGGCAAAAGTTTAAGTAGATTTATAAAAAAAAGATAGAAAATCTTTATAACGATCCTAGACATATCCTATCAGATTGAGTATCTCCCTTGAGATCTTTAAAGAAGAGTCCGGAAATCCCGACCCCCGAGCTGAATCCGACATAATAGAGAGCTTATTGCTCACCTGAAGCAGTTCTTCAACAAGAATACCTATATCTGCTATCCGATCACATCTTATTGCCGCACCGCTCTTGAGCAAAAACTCTGTATTGCTTATCTCCTGGCCAGGTATCGGATTAAATATTATCATCGGCAGCCCTTTAGCTAAAGCTTCGGCAGTGGTTATTCCTCCGGGCTTTGATATTAATATATCAGCAACAGACATAATCCAATCCATATGCTCAACGTAATCAAAGACCTTAAATGGTTTAAACCTATTTAACCGTCTTGATTTTATCTTAAGATAGCGATGCAGCTTCTTATTCACGCCGCAGATAGCAACTATCTGAAATCTCTTTTGCGTTTTAGCGAGAGAGTAAACAACCTGTTTTATTCTCCCTAAACCTCTACCTCCACCCATAACAACTACAACCGGTAAATCTGGCTCTAAACCCAGCTCTTTGAAAACTTTATCTCTATCCACTGACCTCATAAATCGAGGCGAAATCGGTATTCCATAGACCTTAACACGCTCTTCTTTTATGCCATTTTTGACCATCTGATCTTTTGTAGATTCATCAGATACAATATAAGAGTCTACACTGTCATAATACCAGAAAGAATGGGTCACATAATCTGTGGTTACACCTACAATAGGTATATCTATCTTCTTATATTTCTTTAAATCTGCAACCATGCCGCAAGGAAATGCCTGAGTACAGACAACAACATCCGGATTAAACTCCGAAAAAAGATTAATAAGCTTTCTAGAGCTATATTTGTGGATCATCTTTTTAAGGTTTCGAGAACGCCTAACTACATCAGGGTTATCATAAAGATATCCCCAGACCTCAGGGCTCCTTCTTATAATCTGCATATAGGTAGTGTGTGTAATTTTATTGAGCACGGGATTGGTATAACTAAAAGCATTGACGCAATTGACCTCTATGCTGCTATCTAATTCAATTATGGCTTCCTGCAATGCCAATGCAGCATGATGATGGCCTGACTTATTGGTCATATAGAGAATAAGAATACGACGAGGGCTCAACTCTCTCTACTCCTTAAGAAACTGTTCAATTCTATTTAAAGCCTCTTTAAGCTTATCGAATTCAGCGGTATAGCATATTCTTATATAACACTTATTATTCTCCGGCCTTCCAAAAGCAACTCCGGGAACAACAGCAACGCTCTTCTCTTTAATCAGCTCATAGGAAAATTTTTTACCATCAAAGTTCTTATCTAAAAGAGAAGCATATACATAGAAAGCTCCATCTGGATAAGGAAAACTGAATCCAAGTTCAATTAACCTCTCCATAACATAATTTCTTCTTCTTAAATACTCTCTCTTCATCTCCCTTAAGGCATTATCCCCTTTTAAGAGAGCCTCAGAAGCTGCTATCTGAGACATTATAGGAGCACAGAGCATGGTATATTGATGAATCTTAGACATAGCCGCAATCACCTCAGGAGGACCGCAGGCATAACCTATACGCCAACCTGTCATAGCATAGGCCTTAGAAAACCCGTTTATGTACACAGTTCTTTCTTTCATACCAGGAAGAGTCGAAAAAGGAATATGCTTAAAATCATATGTCAAATCTCCATAAATCTCATCGGATAAAACTACTAAGTTATACTTCTTAACAATCTGAGCAAGCTCTTTTAGTTCTGACCCCCTGTAGCTCACCCCTGTAGGATTAGCAGGATAATTTAAGACCAACAATTTTGTTTTTTTAGTAATAGAATCCTTTAGCAGTTGAGGTGTTAACTTAAAACCATGCCCAGTTGTATCTATATATTTAGGTTTTGCTCCGACAAGCTTTGCAACCTGCAGATAAGAGACATAGCATGGTTCAGGAACAAGAACCTCATCTCCCGGATTAATAAGAGCTCTTAAGGCCAGGTCATATCCTTCGGATGTCCCGACAGTAATTAAGATCTCGTCTTCATGGTCATAAGAGAGCTTATACTTCTTTTTAAGATGGTTTGAAATATCAAGCCTCAAAGATTCCATCCCTTGATTAGAGGTATAGGAGGTATATCCTTTCTCAAGAGCATAGATAGCTGCCTCTGATATATTCCAAGGCGTTACAAAATCAGGCTCGCCTACTCCTAAAGATATTATATCGTCCATTCCAAGAACAAGATCAAAAAACTCCCTTATCCCCGAAGGTGGAATAGATTTCAATTTTTTGGATATATCTATACTCATAAAGTAATATTCTTTCTATGGTTACCGCCTTTAGACTCAAATATTACACCTTCCTCTTTATACTTCTTGAGGAAGAAATGAGTAACAGTTCCTTTTACTCCTTCTAGCGGCGCAAGCTTCTCGGCAATAAACTGAGATACCTTTTGGATATCCTCACCCTCAAGCATCAAAAGAAGCTCATAAGTTCCAGAGACAAGATAGCAGGTCTTAACCTCGGGAAACCTGTATATTCTCTCTGCGATATAGTCAAAACCCAGATTCCTCTTGGGGGCCACTTTAACTTCAACGATGGCCCTCACAGGCTTAAGGCCCTTTACTTTATCCTCATTTATTATAGCCTTATATCCAAGTATTACCTTGCCTCTCTCCAGTTTTTCAATATCACTCTTAACTGAAGAGGCTTTACGCTTGAGCACCTTTGCAATGTCTTCCGAAGACAACTTGGAATTCTTCTTAAGTAAATTTAAAATTTCATTCATCTTTCACCTCGCTTTTTTCTAAAACAGCTATCAAGTCACCCGGATTAACCACACTACCTTCAGGATATTTTAATGCAATAATCTTACCTGAGCAAGGTGCTGTGATATTAAAAGTAGTCTTCTCTGTTGCAAGCTCAAGTAGATCTTCTCCTTCAACTACTCTGTCTCCTTCCTGGCGATGCCAGAATATAACAGTAAAACTGTCTACACCTTCAGTATTAGGAACTTTAATCTCAATATTTTCCATCCAAAACTCCTTTGATTTTAAAATTCCTGATTATTATATCAATAGAGCCGGGATTAATACAAGATAATTAGGACTTAGTTATTTTGATAAAATCTTCTTTGCAACTCTTACTGCTTCAATCGCATCTTTTGCATAGGAAGCTTTAAGGCTTTTTGCATAACCATCTGTTACAACAGCGCCTCCAAGCATAAACTTAACTTTGAGTTTTTCCTTGCGAACCAACATCAGAACCTTCTCCATGTTAACCATAGTAGTAGTCATTAAAGCGGATAAACCTACAATATCGGGCTTATACCTCTTTATCTCTCTCACTATGATTTTAGCTGAAACATCCTTACCTAGATCAATTACGCTAAAACCATAATTACCCATTATAAGGGCTACTATGTTCTTACCGATATCATGAATATCCCCCTCAACGGTTGCAATCATAACCAAAGCTCTTCTCTTACTATTGTCCTCCTTAAGGTAGGGCTCTAAGATGGAGAAAGCTTTTTTAACAACCTCAGCGCTGGATATCAGTTGAGGTAAGAAGCATTCTTTGTTATCAAATCTTTCACCTACAGTACTAATTGAAGGAATCATAATCTTATTCACAATATCTATAGCTGCTACACCTTTGGCTAAAGCAGATTTTATCAATTCGAGAATTAAATCTCTATCCCCTTCAATAATAGACCTGGATATTTTATCTTTGATAAAGTCAACAGAATCTAGCTCAATATTTATTGGTCTAACAGGATGTTGGGCAGCAATAGAATTAGAGAAACGTTTTATAAAATCTCTGCCGCCTCTATCTTTAACCAAGAGAAGACTTTTAGCATATTTACTCTTACGGCTATTCTTGATCTTATAAGAATCTAGGATAGCAAGATTTAAACCTTTCTCTTCTGCTAAAGAGAGGAAAGTCTTATTTATAATATCTCGTCTAGGAAGCCCGAATGATATATTGGATAACCCTATAATCGTATTCATCTTTAACTCTTTACTTATATACTCAATGGTTTTAAGCAGCTCAACTCCTGCTTCAGGCTCTGCTGATACAGCTAAAGTAATGCCGTCAACCACAATGCTCTCTTTTTTAATTCCAAAATCTTTTACTTTTTTGATTAACCTATCTATCGTCTCTCTTCTTTTTCGAAAAGACCTAGGGATACCGACTGAAGTCAAGGGTAAGAGTATAAACATAGCTCCATACTTTTTAATAACAGGCAGGAGCTTTTTCAACTTTTCGCTCTCACCGGATATAGAATTAACCATAGCGCGTCCCGGATAGAACCGCAAAGCTGCCTCAATCACATCCGGATCCAAAGAGTCAATCAGAAGAGGAAGTTTTGAGCTAACTGCTAAAACCGATATTGCACTAAGCATAGTCTCTCCCTCATTAGCACCTAGAACAGATACATTTAAATCCAGCAGTTTTGCTCCGCTAAGCTCTTGTTCTCTGGCAAGATTTCTTATCAGAGAATAATTTTTATCTAAAATTGACTTCTGCAGCCTCTTCTTACCGCTAGGATTGATCTTCTCTCCAACAGCTATCAGAGAGGAATTTTTATCGAAAACTAAGCTAGAGGCTGCAGAGCTTAAAGTACTATATCGCAGCAACTTCTTAGAGGCTGGCTTTAGGCCTTTTAGCTCTCTCTTTAAAGCTGCTATATGTCGAGATGTTGTTCCGCAGCACCCCCCTATAATACTGACCCCGGATAAGATCAAATCCTTTCCGGCTTTAGCAAACCTGTCTTCTGACATATCGAAGACAGTCTCACCGGCTATGACTTTAGGCATCCCGGCATTGGGCTTTGCAACAAGAGGGAGATTAGTATAATCCTTCATCTTCAAAATAACACTTTTCATATCTAAAGGACCGCTGGAACAATTAGCACCTACAGCAGAAGCTCCTAAGCTCTCTAAAGTAATAAGAGCGCTTAGAGGATCAGTTCCGTTCAATGTCCGGCCAGACTTTTCATAGCTCATCGTAACGATAGTAAACTTATCGCTCATTTCACGCACAGCTATTAACGCCGCCCGTGCTTCCTGAATATCCATCATCGTCTCTATTACAAATAGGTCAACATCTGCTTCAAGTAACCCTTTGACCTGTTCTTTGAATATATCAACAGCTTGGTTAAAATCAAGCTCTCCAAACGGTTTAACAAATTTACCTGTAGAGCTAATATCACCTGCAACAAGAACCCTACCAGAGCCGGCAACATCTTTTGCAATAAGAGCGAGTTTCTTATTCAACCCTACGATATCAATCTTTTTGTCTCCAAGCTTTATTCGATTGGCTCCGAAAGTAGCACTATATATGACATCAGACCCTGCCTCTATATAGCTCTTATGCAGTTTACGTAGAGCATCTCTATTCTCCAAACACCAGATCTCAGGCAAGACCCCCGAAGGCATACCCATATCATATAAAGATGTGCCGCAGGCACCATCAAGGATAAGCGCTCTTCTTTTTAAGATGCTCTCTATCTTCATATCAATCTAACCAATATCCTCTATAGCGGTAACTGCAGTTACCGATTTCTCCGGTATCAACTGAAAATAATCATTGATCTTTATTTTAAGCCTCTTGAGCTTCATCAAGCGATAGATCTCGTTCTGATGTTCTATTTTAAAATCACTGTAGCCGCAAGAGATACGCCTCATAATAAGACGTTTCTTCTCTCTTAGGAGTTCTCTATTTAAAAATCTCTGTATCCATTCTAAGGATAGCTCTACTGATTCCGATGCCAGAGCATCTAAGACAACCGCTTTAGTCATATTATCATCTTGAGCAATTTTAATTTCATCCATTATGCTCTCTCCGGCAGTTGCAGCCATAAATAGAGCCTCTCTATAATTACCTATAAGAGAAGAGAGAAGCTTACTCTTTACACTAAGGCCGTTTTCAAATTCAACTACCGAGCTGCTGTTTCTCTTAACCGGGAGCCTCAAGTAGGCCCCTTTAAGTTCCATCTTAGAACGTCCCTCTTGAATATAACCATCAAACTCTTCAATCTGATGAGAGGCTATATTCATCTCAGGCTTAGAGCCCAACCTTCTATAGACAATCTCCCGTGGAGTATCTATGCTTATAGGATCAAAATATTGTAATTTCTGCATAGTATCTATTATAAACAGTTTAGGCTAAAAATAATAGCCTCTCTTAAATACCGATACCTCTAACGTAGACTTTTCCGCAATGGCGCCTCCCCTCTCCAGATACCATACCTCTCTTGATATCTTTAAAAGTAACTGTCCAGTCTGCTTTAATTGCCGCAGTCCCTACAATTCCAGAGTCGGAATCCAGCCCTGAAGGAATATCTACAGAGAGAACTTTTATCTTAGATTTATTTATTAATTCAATAACGCTCTTCTGCGGTTCTCTGATCTCTCCCTTAATACCTATCCCCATCAATGCATCTATTAAAATATCAGCTCTTGCAATCTCAAGACTTAAGGGCTTAATATCAGATACGTTCTCTATATTGCTCGCTCTTAGCCCTAAACCCTCAAGAACTCTTAGCTGCACCAATGTTTCATTTTTGACTTTATTCGTGTTGGCTACCAAAAACAGTTTCACTCTTAGGCCATTAATATGCAGATGCCTAGCTGCAACTAGACCATCTCCACCGTTATAGCCTGCCCCAGAGACTACGACAACAGAACCTAATCCCTTTATTTTTTTTAACAGAATCTCTGCAGCACCCCTCCCGGCATTCTCCATAAGAGCAGCTCTAGGTACTCCAAGCTCATATATTGCGCGATTATCAATCCGCTGCGCCTCTTTAAGCGATATTACCTTCATAAAACCTCCACCTTATCAATTAACCCCGAAGATATCCAGATATCATAATCCCCTTCTCCTTGCGATATAAATACAGCTTCAATATTATCCTGACTCTCAACAGACTCTCTGCCTTTATCAAAACCCATCACAAAGAGAGCTGTTGCCCAACCATCTGCGTCAATAGCTCTAGGGGCTACAACAGTAACACTCAAAATATCTCCTTTTACTGGAAACCCGCTTCTAGGGTCTATAATGTGAGAGAACCGCTCGCCTTTATAATCGAGAAACCTTTCATAATTTCCAGAGGTCGCAACAGCAGAATCTTTAATATCTATTTTAGCAATCACGCTCTTAGGTTCTTTGGGATCCTGAACGCCTATTTTCCAGCCACCTCTACTTAGCCCATCTCCTAAGCAGTAAATATCACCTCCTATCTCAACGAGAGCACTTCTAATCCCATCAGATTTAAGTAAATCTACGATAGAGTCTATTGCATAGCCCTTGGCTATTCCCCCGAGATCGATACTTACCTTATTATTCTTAAACCTTATTGCACTGTTAACTGAAATATCAATATTCTCCCAGCCTAAATAAGATAAGACTTGCTGAACCTCTCTCTCTTTAGGTAAAGACGGTTTTCTGCTTTTAAAACCCCACAGTTCCATTAATGGCCCAATCGTAGGATCAAAACAACCCCCGGATTCACGGGCTATATTAATAGCATCTCTAATAACAGTAACCATCTCATCTGATACCTTAAAATAGCCCTCTCTCCCATAATTATTCAGAGAAGAGAGCTCGCTATCTTCGCTATAATAGCTAAACTTGCCTTCTAATCTCTTAAGTTCCTGGGCAATAGCATCAAAAAGGCGGCTATCTCTATCATCCTCGATCTTAACCATGTAATAAGTAGACATAACAGAACCACGCTGAAATAAAACTTCAGCTCTGGCCGCTAAAGAAAAAACTAAAGAGGCTATACTGATGAACAATAACACTCTGGTATAGTATTTTAATTCTGAATATTTCAATTGAATCTAAATAGAGTTGAGGATCTTTTCTACATCTACATATCTACCGATCATCTCTTTGACCAACTTAATCTTCTCGTAGTCAGTTGATCTTAACTTTACATTTAAATCATATATAGCAGATGCAACAGTATAAGTATCATCCTCTGAGGCAAGGAGCGGTATTCCCACTCTCTCTATCTTGTTCAAAACCTTCTTGCTCGGCAAAATACCTCCAGTCAACAAGATCCCCGCAATACTGTAGTCATTTGTATCGGGAATAGAACAAGATCTAATCGCAGCCATAGCTATATCCTCTCTGTCCCCCGGGGTTATTATTAAGGTATTTCTTCCTATATATCTAAATGCATCATGAGGCTCCATAGCCGCTATTATGATCTTCTCTACAACATTTCCTTTTTTTTCTCTAGAGGAGATAAAACCGAGATCCATCTCATCGGATATCTGCTCCATTGTAGGCGCAGATAGTATTGGATTATAAGGGATGGTGCCTAATTCATCAACCCCCAGCCTATTAAGCCCTCTACTTACAAGAGAGGAGATCTTCTCGTACTTCTCCTTTAAAACTTTATTCACAACAGCACCAATAACATCTGCCCCTTCCTTGTCAAAGAGAGCTTTATTAAGGACGATTTCGTCTATAGGCTTGCCTACTCCTCCAGACGATACTATCACAACCTTTGCATCCAAGATCTTGGCAACCCTGGCATTGGAATGGTCAAAGACAGAGCCCACCCCCGCATGGCCGGTACCCTCGATAATCACAAGATCGGAAGAATCTGCAATCTTATTGTAAGACTCAACTATCTTAGACGTAATATCAGCAGGGTAAGGATTTTCTATGTATCTTTCGGTAAACCCTCTCTCAACCGCAATTGGATTAAGAATCTTCAAAGGAAACTCAAACTTAAACACCTTCTCTATCAGAACAGAGTCTTCATCTACTTGATAACCTTCTTCAAAAAGATATCTCTGCCCTATCGGCTTTATAAATCCTATTCTTTTAAAGTGGTTCTTGAGGTTAAGAAGTAGCCCTAAGGCAACTGTAGTCTTACCCCCATTCTGATTTGTAGCAGCAATAAATATCTTCTTCATTGAAATCAAATATTAGAAAGAGGGCGCTCTATCAATCTTTTAAATCTTTATTTTTATAGCACGCCGATGCTTTTGTCTCTATCCCACCCCTAAGATTAAAGATAGCCTCTATTTTTAGCTCAACAGGATTCAAGATTTTAACCAGATCTTCCATGATTTTATTAACTACATGTTCATGGAATATTTTAACCTGCCTAAATGCTAGGAGATAATACTTAAAAGACTTAAGCTCTATACATAGCTTGCCTGGTACATATATCAAGCTTATTCTTGCAAAGTCCGGAAGACCTGAAAAGGGACAGAGACAACTAAATTCATCCGTTGAATGCTCCATCTCTATTATATTCTTAGGATATTCATAAGGAAAAGTCACTAAGATCGAAGACTCCACTACAGAGATATCAAAGGTCTCGCCTATCGCTTTAAGTGCTTTCTGTTCTATGTCAGAAGAATCTCTATTCTCATAAACCATATCTTAGATCTAAACAGCCCTAAGGCTTAAAAGTACGGTACTTACGGATTATACTCTTATCTACCTTCATCTTGCCTTCAACCCCACCCATTGGAATAAGAAGCGTAATGGTATCAGTATCTCTCTCTACCAAAACTCCATTTAAGGTATAGCCGTTTTTAAAAATCACTTCACAGGGATAGCTAAGCACTACCTCGCTCTGCTCTATTTTCTTTGAAGCAATAAAACTCTTCACTCCTATTTTAAAAGGCTTGAAAACAATAAGGCTGATTAAAGAAATCCATGCTCCCCAGAAGAGAATCTTCTTCCCCAAAATAAGAATTCGATAGATGTTTATCTTTGCAATATCCGCTACAGCGCCTTTGGCCAACTTTTTAGAGCAATACATGGCCATATCGGCTTTGTGAACAAGCGACTCTATATCTACAGCATCCTGAGGATAAGATGCAACACCATAGCTGACACTAATCTTTAATAATTTTGTTTTAAATAGGAAAGGACGTTTCTTCAGATTTCTATTACAAAGCCTAAATAAGATCGAAGCATACTTCTTATCCTGCTCAGGAAAGACTACGACAAACTCATCTCCCCCGTAACGAAAGAGCACACCCCTATCTTCAAATGTAAGCTTTATAGTCGAAGAGACATACCTTAAAACACTATCCCCAAACATATGACCGTATTTATCGTTTATAACCTTAAAATGGTTTAAATCTATAAGTCCTACTGTAAAATTCTTCTCTGATTCAGTAAGAGAATCAACATAGGGTTGAAATTCATCTCTAGTATAAAACTTTGTTAAATGATCTTCTTTCATAAGCGTCATAAAAATAACCTCATCTTTTTGAACTATTATATACAGAAAATGAAGAAATTAAAATACTTAATTCAAAAAGAAATATCAAAGGCAGGGCAAGAATGACCTGAGTAAAAACATCCGGAGGAGTCAAGATCGCAGCCAGAATAAAGCTGGCTAGATATATATATTTCCTACTCTTCTTTAATGTTCCAACCTCCACCAATCCGGATCTAATAGAAAAAAGAACAGCAAGCGGGATTATAAAGATGATTCCAAAAGACAAAAGCAGCATAAAAAGAAAGGAGATGTAATTGCTGACAGTTATCATTGCACTTATATTCCCTGCCTCAAAATTAAGCAAAAAATTAAGAAAACCGGGCAAAAACAACAGGTAGCCAAGCACTACCCCTAGATAGAAAAAAAGAACTATAAAGAATATATAGGCAAAAGATGACCTTAAACTGCTCTTTTTAAGAGCCGGCTTTAGATATAAGTACAGTTGAGAGAGAAGAAAAGAAAAAGCCGCAAATGCTCCCAGAGATAGGGCTATCTTTATTCTGGCAATAAAAAGCTCTGCCGGATGAATATAGATCAAACTGGTTATCGGTTTTTGAATGAACAACAAGAGATCGTTTACAAAAAAATAGCTGATGACTACAGAGAAAAAATAAAAGATGAGAACATATATAAACCGTCTCCTGAATTCTTCAAGATGATCAAAGACAGTCAAGCTTGTCCTCTCAACTTATAGTATCATCCGATTCTTCTTCACTCTTATCGGAGTCAATACACTCAGACTCTTTTCTAAACTCTCTAAGAGTTTTGGCAAGAGCTCTTCCTATCTCAGGCAGCCTCTTAGCTCCAAAGAGAAGCAGTACAATCAAAAGGATTACTAGTATCTCGGCTATACCCATTCGAAACATCCCTCACCTCCTAAGATTTAGACAACCCTCTTTTCTTTTTGATTATATCACGAAAGGCTAGAATAGACAGGACAAAGATCAGATAAATAAAGATGGCTCCTGCTATGCTTATTTGAGGCATATCTAAAGACGCAAAAGGAAGAGCAGCTAGATTATCCAAAATCTTAAAGAGATAATAGAATACCGGAAAACCACTCTGAACTAGGACCCGAGAGAGAGAAGGAATCAAAGGGTATAGTATAAGTACAAAGAAAGCTGAGCTTATAAGATAGGAGAACACGATGATAAAAGCAGTATTCACAACTAGCGCAATCAAGGAGATTCTATTGAAGTAATACCAAATAAGAGGAAGGACAAATATGTAGGCCCCGAAAGTAACCTTGAAGTAGCTAATCGCCTTTCCTTTAAATCCAGATCTTAGCTGATCATTAAAAGCATACAGCATGATAAAGATCCCTGATATAGCAGTAAATGAAAGCTGAAAGCTAAGACCAAATAACTCTTGAGGTTGTAAGAGAAGCATTATAAAGGCAGCCGACATCAAGAGATTAAAAGGATTTACCTTATACCCCCGGAACCAGAAATAAAGATATATTAAAGCCATAAGAGTAGCCCGCGTAACAGGAGGCCTACATCCGCTTAAGAACATATAGGAGATGAGTATTACTGCTAAGAGAAGAGCCTTAAGCCTTCCATAGATACCTAGTAGTTTAACCACAAAGCCAAAAAAGAATAACAATAATCCAACGTGGAGTCCGCTTATTGCAAGAATATGAACAACTCCAATCTCTTGAAATACTTTACGCAAATTTTTGACACTACTGCCAGCCTCTCCAGCTACTGTTGCTTTTATAAAAGGTGCATACTCTCTAGGGTAGAGTTCATCTACTGCTATCAATGTGTACTTTTTAATTTTATAGATATACCTTTTGAATGAAAAATACTCTTTTAGCTTAACAGTTTTATCCGCAAGAAAATAGCTGCCCCCTCTAATACTTCTAAAAGTACCGGTTAGGGATAGTAGATCTCCGGGTTCTATTAAAGGGCTATAGTTAGAATAAACCTCTATAGGGATAGCAGTACCAGTCTCTCTGCCGTTGATGTTTTGCAAAGATAGAGTAAACCTTAACCTCTGATCTCTCTTTAATGGAATCGACGTAACAGCTCCCTCGACACTAGTCTCTTTCAAATACTTTAAACTAGATATAGAATCCCCTCTTAACTCTTTTATTTCAATATTAACAGCGCCTAAAAAAATAAAGACTAAGGATATAAGTGAGAGGAAAACTCTGCTCTTGATAAAAAACAACGAAGCTAACAATAGTAGAATTGAAAGAATAAAAAGAGTGCAGATATTTAAATCAAAAAAGTAAGCAGCTATAATACCTGTGATATAGCTTATTAAAATAAAAAACAGATTTAACGAAAAAGGAGGCATCTTATAATTTAAGATAGGGTCTCATCTTCTCTAGTTTCTTCTCTCCCACCCCTTTGACATTTTTCAACTCTTCAATGCTTTTGAATCCTCCGCTATTGTAGCGATACTCTATTATTCTCTGAGCATAGCTCGGCCCTATGCCGGGAATCTGAATAAGTTCAGCATATGAAGCAGCGTTTAAATCTAAGGGGAATACTGTCTCTGATTTAGCTCTGTCTGAAATCAGGTTATATCTAAACTCTCCAACACCTACAAAAGAGACAAAAAGATAGATTAAAAAAGAGAATGCCAAAAAGAATAAAAGATATTTTCCTTCCCTGCTCAAACTAATCTTCACACAATAATATTAATTATCTGCTTTCCAATCACAATAAATTTCTTTACCTCTTTGCCCGCTAAACGCTCTTTTAGTTTTTCATCTTTAAGCACGATTCCTCTAATCTCTTCTTCTCCTGCATCATTTGAAACAGATATCTTACCTCGCAGCTTACCGTTTACCTGAACAGGAATCTCTATAATCTCCTGAAGGAGTGCTGCCTCTTTATATTCAGGCCAGATAGCCTCTCTAATCAGAGGAGACTTCCCTCCAATCTCTTTCCATAGCTCCTCGGTTATATGCGGTGCAAAAGGCGACAATAATATGATTAGTTTTTCAAGAACCTCAACTAAGAGCTCTTTACTTATGGCCCGGGCTGTAACATCCGATTGAGTCTGGTTTACCAGCTCCATAATAGAACTTATTGCAGTGTTAAACTTAAAACCGCCCTCCATATCCTCTGTTATCTTCTTGATTGTCAGATTCAATACCCTGTTAAGATCTCTTTCTCTCTCCTTATTTATATCAGAAGGGATATATTCATCTAATCTTTGATATAGACGCCAAAATCTATTTAAGAATCTATACGCTCCTTCAACCCCTTTATCTGACCACTCAGCATCCTTCTCGGGGGGCCCGATAAAAAGAATATAGAGTCTCATTGTATCCACACCGTATTTTTCTATCAGTTTATCAGGGGCTACAACATTACCTTTAGACTTAGACATCTTGGCACCGTCCTTTACAATCATACCTTGAGTAAAGAGTCTCTTAAAAGGCTCTTTGAAATCAATAAAACCTAAATCAAACAGCACTTTGGTAATAAATCTAGCATATATAAGATGCATCGTAGCATGCTCTATCCCTCCTATATACTGATCAACAGGAAGCCAGTGATTAACCAACTCAGCATCAAAGGCTTTCTCTCTGTCTTTAGGACTTATATAGCGCAAGAAATACCAGGATGAGTCAACAAATGTATCCATCGTATCAACCTCACGCCTTCCTTCCCCTCCACATTTAGGGCATTCTGTTTTAACAAAATCAGAGCAGAGCTTTAGAGGTGACTCACCAGTCGGCTTAAACTCAACATCTTCGGGTAAAAGCACCGGTAGATCCTCCTCTGGTACAGGAACTATACCGCATAGGTCACAATATACTATTGGAATAGGAGCTCCCCAGTAACGCTGCCGCGATATCAGCCAATCTCTTAACTTATACTGCACCTGCCGCCTTCCAACCCCTCTCTCTTCCATATGCTCGGCAATCTTAATCTTTGCCTCAACTGATAAAATTCCGTTAAAGCCAGAAGAGTCAACTAAAACCCCTTCATTCTCATAAGCCTCGTTCATCTGATCTAAGCAAAGAGAGCTTTGAGGATCATCAACAACTACACGCATAGGTAAATCGTATTTCTTAGCAAATTCAAAATCTCTCTGATCGTGAGCCGGAACAGCCATGACAGAACCTGTGCCATACTCCATTAGAACATAATTAGCACAAAAGACAGGAATCTTCTCATCAGTCATAGGGTTTATTGCATATTTACCAGTAAAGATGCCTTCTTTCTCTAGGCCGGCAATATCTTTTGACTTTCTTACCGTTTTTTTTATCCTCTCTATAAAATCAACAACACCATTATCAACTTCACCCTTTCCAATCCATCTTTCTATGGCATGGTGTTCAGGAGCAAGCACTAAATAAGTTGCACCGAAGATAGTATCCACACGCGTTGTAAAACAACTCAGCTTCTCGCTTTCTCCGACTATAGGAAAATCTATCTCAACACCGTGTGATTTACCGATCCAATTTCTCTGCATAGTCTTAACTCTCTGCGGCCACTCTTCTAATTCATTAAGGTCACCTAAGAGCCTTTCGACATAATCTGTGATCTTAAAAAACCATTGTTCCATCTCTCTCTCCTGAACCGAAGAATCACATCTTTCGCAATTACCATCCAAGACCTGCTCATTTGCAAGCACAGTCTTACAAGAAGGACAATAATTAACAGCGGCTTTCTTCTTATAAGCCAGACCTTTATCATAAAGCTTCAAGAATATCCATTGAGTCCACTGATAATAATCAGACTTACAAGATGTGACCTCTCTCTCCCAATCATAACCTATGCCCCAGTTTTTAAGTTGAGAAGTAATCCTGTCTATGTTAGACAGAGTCCACTTCTTAGGGTGGATCTTATGTTTTATGGCCTGATTTTCAGCCGGAAGACCAAACGCATCCCAGCCTATAGGTGCTAATACAGATAAACCCTGGATGCTCTTATATCGCCCTACAACATCACCTATGACATAATTCCTGGCATGTCCTACATGAAGCTCGCTCGACGGATAAGGAAACATAACTAGGCAATAATATTTATCTCTACTCCTGCCTGCAGTATCTACATTAAATACTCTTTGATCCTGCCAATACTGCTGCCATCTCTCTTCAAACCTCTGAGGCTGATAATCCTCCATTAAATTCTCCCTTCTCTTGATGCCGGCGTATAGATTTCAAAGAAACCTGCAGGCATTTCGTTTCAGATATTTTACCTTATTTAAGTTTTTGATGTCATCTTTTTCTTTACCCTTAGGTGTCTCAAGTATAATTGGTAATCTCTTGAGCTTGGGGTGATTAATAAAATTACTAATGCCTTTGCTCTTAATAAAGCCCTCGCCTATATGTGCATGGCGATCTCGTTTAGAACAGCAGGGAGTATTAGAGTCATTTAGATGCAGCAGTTTAATGCTATCTACCCCAACCTTTTTATCAAACTCCATTAAAAAAGCATCCAGCTCTCTACTATTACCTAAATCTACTCCTGAAGCAAAAAGATGAGCGCTATCAAGACATATTCCAAGCTTTCCTTTCTTCCCCTTTAAAAGATCTTTAAAATCATCTATCTCCCAGCCCAGCTTATCACCTTCTCCGGCTGTATTTTCAAGTAATATCAAAGGTTTAAAATTAATCCTTTTAAAGATAGCGATTAAAGATTCCCGCATAATGTTTAAACCTTTCACCTTGTCCGGATTTGAACCAAAATGTAAAACATAATATTCAGCAGCTACCTGAGATAAAAGCTTAAGGTCTTCTACTATCGCAGAGATCGACTTATCTCTTATTCTTTCATCTGAAGATGCAATATTTAAAAGATAGCTTCCGTGTATAACTAACGGGTCTATCCCATACTCTTTACGTCTTTCGATAAACTTTTTAACCTCATTTGAGTCCAATACCTTTTTAGCATAACCTCTGGGGTTACGGATAAATACCTGCATTGCATTAGAGTCAAGGCTCTTGGCTTGATCTAGAGCCTTAAGAAGACCTTTTGATATTGAGAGATGAACCCCTATGGCTAACATTGAAAAGAGTTGCTAGTTGCTGGAATAAGTTGCTTTTAAAACTTCCTGGGTTAAAATAATATCTAAAATCTTTTTTAAATTCCTTACGTTCTGATACTTCTGCTCTAAGCCTAAAAAAATGCTCTTCATCTTCGGAGGCCTTTTAGATAGATCTTTATGTACGATAGAAGATATCTTTATTCTCAAATCTTCAACTATATACCTGCTCTGGATCTTATTTTTAGAAGACGCTCCCTTCTTTCTAATTTTAACTAAGTTTACCCCTTCTTTTTTCTGCTTAACTATATATATCTTATCAATATCGATAAAAAACTTATTTACCTTAAAGTCCCCTTTGATGAAAGATAGCGGTTCAAATTCAAATTCAACCAAGTCTATCTCGATAAATCTCTTCTCTCTAAAATCTTTAGGGTTTAACAGCATCACCCCGCCTAAACGGATGTAGCCTTTATGAATCTTAGAGTCGACATTCTCTATGCTAATTCTAGCATTAGTCTTAATACGAACTGCTACGTTTAAAGCAACTTTTAGGAAAGTATCCTGAAAGAAAAATGCCAAAACCCCTAAAATAATAATGAGTAGAAACAGTTTTTTTAAAATCCAGCCTAAAAAACCCATAATTTAAAGAGGTGATCAAGCATCCTGATATTGGTATTTATAGTACTTACGATACAGTCCATCTTT
The DNA here is from genome assembly GCA_030765335.1 of Candidatus Kaelpia aquatica. Lineage (NCBI taxonomy): Bacteria > Pseudomonadati > Candidatus Omnitrophota > Candidatus Kaelpia > Candidatus Kaelpia aquatica. Next base: position 36,363 of record JAVCCU010000032.1, read on the forward strand.
TTTAATCAACTCATCATGCTTCCCTTCTTCCGCTATCCGGCCATCCTCTATAACTATTATTCTATCAGCCCTTCTTGCAGTTGAGATACGGTGGGCTATCAAGAATACGGTCCTGCCCTCTATTAGTCTCTGTATAGCCTCCTGAACCTTAAGCTCTGATTCTGCATCAAGCTGGGCTGTTGCTTCATCCATTATAAGAATAGGAGGGTTCTTCAAAATAGCTCTGGCTATTGCCAATCTCTGCTTCTCGCCACCTGATAGATTAGTTCCTCTCTCACCTACCATTGCATTGTACTTTTGGGGAATTTTTTGAATAAAATCATCTGCGTTTGCCGCAATCGCAGCCTCTTTTACTTCGTCTAAACTTTTATTTTTAACACCGTAAGATATGTTGTTTGCTATTGTGTCGTTAAACATAATGGGTTCCTGAGTAACAAGACCGATATGCTTTCTAAGTGAATCTATTGTTACGCTCTTTACATCAACACCATCTATTAGAACAGCTCCTTCACTTGAATCATAGAACCTAAGTAATAGATTTACAAGGGTCGATTTGCCAACACCGCTTGGCCCAACAAGGCATACAATCTCACCCATCTTAACCTTAAGATCTATACCCTTTAAAACCTCTTCTCCTTCTTTGTAGCTAAAGCGTACATTTTTATATTCAACATCTCTTTTAGGTATCTCAAGTGTTGATGCACCATGGACTTCACGAACAGATGGCTCTTGATCCAAAAGCTCAAATATTCTCTCTCCTGCTGCAAGCGCAACTTGGTTAAAATTATATACCTTGATAAGGCGCTTTATCGGCTTCATTAACATTGCCATCCCTGCCAAAAACAGCATGAATACACCAAAAGACATCTCCCCCGCTATAACCCCTCTTCCCCCTACAATAAGAACCACGACACCTGCAAAAGCAGCTACAATCTCTGATGCCGGATTTATCACAAGAGTTCTACGCATGGTCTTAAGCATGAGCTTGTAGAAATCTTGATTTAGCAGTTTAAATCTAGATATCTCTTCTCCTTCCATGGAGAATGCTTTTACTATGTTCATTGCTGTAAAGGTCTCCTGCATTCTAGAGTTTAAGTCGCCCATCTTGGCTTGAGTCTGCTTAGATATCTTACGTAATCTCTTTCCAATCTTTATGAGCGGAAAACCGACTATCGGCATAACAACAAGAACCATTAAGGCCAGCTTAAAATGTATAGTTAAAACAATGCTTGCAAATAACAGCAGCTGAAAAGAATAGTATACACCCTCAGCTAAACCTTCAGTAAGAACATGGCGCATTACATAGACATCATATGTCATCCTGGACACCAAATCACCAACTCTACTCTTAGAGAAGAAGTCCATAGACATATATTGAATTTTCTCAAATATCTTTGCCCTTATATCCCTTATGACCCTCTGCCCGGCAATCTCCATAAAAATAGATTGAAAATAGAAAGTAATACCCTTTAAACATACAAGGACCAACAATGTTATGGCCAGCATGGTAAGCAGCTTCATCTGCGGTATACTATTAACCTTGGCTATCAACTGATTTATAAAATCGGGAATATTATCCTGCGGCAAAACTATAGGCTTATTTGTTAAAACCTTATCGGCTAAAGGAGCAAGCATGCTTAGAGATGCTCCATCTGTTAAGGTAGAGATGATCATAAGTACAACAGCAGATGCAATCACACCTAAGTAAGGCTTGGCCATTTTTATAATTTTAAAGTATAACTTCATGGCTTAAGATTATAGCATATTATCGGGATAATTCTTGATAAATTCTCTCTCTTATCAGTAAACTCACCCTCGCTCTTATGTAAACTCCTCCCGGCATCTCTTTTTTATCAATTATACTATCTTGATTAATAAAACTAAGAACTCCCATCTTATCTTCTGGTAAAAATAGACTTAAATAAGCCTCATGAGATGAAAACTCTTCACTTATTCTCTCAATAAGAGAATCCAGGCCGTCTTTATTTAAAGCAGATATTAAAATAGAATCGGGGTATTTCAAGCTTAGATCTTCTCGATTTAAATTGCTCAGACTATCTATTTTATTTAAGACTGTTAAAATATTTTTATCCTTAACATCAAGTTCATCTAAAACCTTATAAACAGAGTCTCTCTTTTTAGCAGAGAGCGGATCTGATATATCCAGTAGATGTAAAATTAGATCGGCTTCTACTATCTCTTCAAGTGTTGCTTTAAAAGCATCTATAAGATGGTGCGGTAAATCGTTTAAAAATCCTACCGTATCTGCAAATAACACCTTCTGCTTGCCAGGGAGAACATAAACACGGGAGACAGGATCAAGCGTTGTAAACATACTATTAGATGAAACCTGCTTTGAGCATGTTAAAGCATTTAAGAGGGTAGTCTTTCCTGCATTTGTATAGCCAATGAGTGCTATCAGAGGTATCTCGTTCCTCTCTCTTTTTTTGCGTAAAGATGCTCTTCTTTTCTTGACCTCTCCTAAATCCTTATTTAAATATTCTATCCTTCTCCTTATTCTTCGCCTATCGACTTCAAGTTTCTTCTCGCCCGGACCCCTTGTTCCAATACCGCCACCTAATCTTGATAGCATGACACCCTTACCGCGAAGACGCGGCGAGAGATAGTTAAGCTGGGCCAATTCAACCTGAAGCTTCCCTTCAGAGCTCCTTGCATGACGCGAAAAGATATCGAGTATAAGTTGAGTTCTATCTATTATTTTAACACCGAGACCATCTTCTATATTCTGCTGCTGTGTAGCCGATAGATCTTCAGATATTATCACAACATCTGAATCTAATTCTTTAACCTCACAAGCTATCTCCTCTATCTTGCCTTTACCTATAAAACAATGCGGATTTACTTTTTTTACTCTAACAACATCTTCGCCTTGGATATTACAGCCTGTCGATAAGACAAGTTCTCTCATCTCATCTGCCTTCTCATTAAGACTCCAGGAGCCTTTTTTATCTATATCAACAATAATTATATAAGCATTCTCTTTCATCTATTTTTTAAATCGTTAAAAATAAAATCAGCTATACTAAAAGATGAATCAAAATCTGAGAGATTTATCCACTTTATACGCTGATCTCTCCTTAACCAGGAGAGCTGCCTCTTAGCAAAACGACGGCTATTACGTTTAATGAGCCGTATGGCCTCATCCAAACCATACTCGCCATTGATATGACCTATAATCTCTTTGTAGCCTGCACCTTGATATGCTGTTAAACTTATTCTATCCATTAAACCGCATACTTCATCGACCAACCCTCTAGATATCATACCATCAACCCTTTGATCTATTCTTCTATATATTCTCAGCCTCTTATCGCATAAAGCATATATGGATATCTCATATTTTGATGAGATTCCTTCTCTTTTTGTCTTTAACGCAGATATTCTCTCTCCGGTTAAATAATATACCTCAAGAGCTCGAACTATCCTCCTTAAGTCATTTTGATGAATCTTAGCAGCAGCTTCAGAGTCAAGCTCCTTAAGTTCACCATAAAGCTTCTCCAGCCCCTCATCTTCTGACCTCTTTATAAGCCTCTCTCTTATCTCATGATTGCAAGAAGGACCTTTAAAGATACCGTCTAGTAGAGAATAGAGATACATAACAGAGCCGCCTACAATAAAAGGAATATTACCTCTAGATATAACCTGAGTTATAACCTCTGATGCTCTACTCACATACTCCGCAGCATCAAAGCTCTGACTATAATCTACTATATCAATCATATGGTGTGGAATCTTAGCCTGAATATCCTTTCTGGGTTTAGATGTTCCAATATCCATACCTTTATAGACCGCCATAGAGTCAACAGAGACCACCTCTACTCTGTCAATTAACTTAAAAAGCTCAAGTGAAACTTCTGTCTTCCCTATACCGGTGGGACCTGTTAATACAATTATTGAATTTTTATCCATAAATCTTAATGCTTTTAAAGGTTAAGGAGAATTAATCAAGGGTAGATCACGCCGCTATATCCTAAAGAGACCAACTTCTTAAATTGAGATTCAACCTGATCTCTGCTATCGAACCTACCTACGCGAACCCTATAATAAAGCTTACCTTTATGAACTATCTTTTTAATATAGGTATTGAAATTTTTAAGGGCCACTTTTTTTGAAAGATTATAAGCATTGTCATAGTTCAAAAAAGAACCTATCTGGATTGTAAAATAAAACTCATTATCATCTAATATTCTTCGAGCATAGCTGCAGGAAAGAGAGTTGGGGTAGCGATTAACTAAAAGATTGAAATTTCCTCTGGCATCTTCCCAACGCCCCTGCTTCCTGAGGCACAACCCATACTTATACATTGCGTTGGATATTATCTCGCTTCTTGAGAACCTCTCCATGAAAGTATTATAGAGAATATCGGCATCGTCAAACTTACCGCTTAAAAAGAACGTATCAGCTTGCCCCAGAAGTGCATATTCGCTCCACTTTCCGCCAAATCTTGAAAGCTTATCGCAATAAATCCTGGCATCCTCAAAACTGGAACGCTTAGTTAAAAGCAGGGATTTAAGGTAAAGATATTCCGGGGAGGACTCTCCGCTCTTAAGATATTTATCGACTATACGCTCTGATACATTATATCTCTCTTTAAGAAAATAGACCCAGGCATCGTTAAAATCTTCGGCAAAAGAGAACACAGACAATAAGCTGACTAGTACAGCAGCCGCAAAAAAAACACTAATTATTTTAAATCTCTTATTCAATTATCTCTCCAATTAAACTATTATCAGTTATCCGGGTTATTTTAACATTTTTTAGACTTCCAACCAAACCCTTTCCTTCAACTCCAACAGAATAGTTTTCACAAGACCTGCCTAAGTTATAGCCTCTTTTATCCTCAGATTCAAAAAGAACCTCGCAAGACCTGCCCACTAAACCTCTCTTCTTTTTTGAAGCTATCTCTCTTTGGACCTGAAGCAAAATATTATTTCTATCTCTCTTATCCTGATCTGAAACACTATCTATAAAATCAGCGGCCTTAGTTTCAGGCCTAGAAGAATACTTAAATATAAATGCAGAATCAAAACCTATCCTCTTTAAAGCAGAGAGCGTTTTTTTGAAATCTCCTCTCTCTTCACCCGGAAAACCAACAATAATATCCGTTGTAATCGCTCCTTGAGGATTAAACTTTCTATAGCATTTAACCAGATTAAAATAACTAGAAATAGTATAGCTTCTATTCATAAGCTTTAAGATCTTGTTGCTTCCGGATTGAAGAGGAAGATGTAAGTGATTACAGAGGCTCTTTAAGTCTCTCATCGCCTTAAAAAGCTCGACATCTGCATCTTTTGGATGTGAAGTCATAAAGCGGACTCTCTCTATTCCGGTCTTATCTATCCCCTCCAATAACTTTACAAAGCCGTCATTCTCATAGGAGTTGACATTTTGTCCAAGAAGAGTTATCTCTTTACAGCCTCTGTCTTTTAAAGAACTGACTTCATCTACTATCTCCTCTATAGGCCTAGAGCGCTCTCTACCCCTTGTGTGAGGCACAATACAGTAGGTACAGAAATTATTACAACCCTCCATAATAGAGACAAAGGCACTTAAGGCTCTCTTCCTATAATCCCCCTCCTTATGGAAGCACTTTAGGCCGCTCTGTCTACCTACTGCTTTAATTCTATCACTCTTTAAAACCCTATCTATATTTTCAATTAATTCACCCTCCTGAGAAGGCCCAAAGACCCCGTCAAGATGGCTATATCTCTTAAGAAGCTCTTCACCGTAGACCTCTGCAGTACATCCAGTTAGAACAATCTTAAAATTCTTCTCTTTTTTAAGCTTCCTTAAACTCCCTAAAAAAGATATCGCTCTATGTTCAGCATGATAGCGCACAGAACAAGTATTTATTATAATGAGATTAGCATCCTCTATTACCTCTGTCAGAGTCCACTCAGATGTAATAAGTTGCCCAAGCATCCACTCAGAATCTCTTTCATTCATCTGGCATCCAAAAGTTTTCAGAAACACTTTTTTGCACATAACTACTTATTCCTCAATGTTTTACGCATACTAAGTACCGGTGTCAACAACTGTAAAGCAATAAATATATTCACACTAGAAATCATATCTATCTCATTGTAATTTAAATGGTTATATAAAATTACTGGCATCCCTATCGTTCATCTACTCTATACCTATTTTATACTATTTCGCCACTTTATTATCTTCTTTATGTCAAAAACTGTAAAGACCGGATAATTACGACAATCCCGGCGCGGCTTAACTAAGCCCTTTGTTATCCAGTAATATAATCCCTGCCGGGAAACTCTGATAATCTTTGCTACCTGAGTGAGATTATAGCACTTAACTTCTCTTTTTTTAGCCCTGCGAATAATTTTCTTATCCAGATGATTTATTATCTGGTCTACCTCTTTCTCTTCCTGCTTCTTCTTATTCCATAAATATTCAAAATACTTCTGGTCAGCCTCAAATATTATCTCAAGCGCCATCTGCCATCTTAATTGCTCCTCGCTACCATAAGGATAAATTTTAACTATTTTACCGTCTTTATTATAAAGAACCAGATCCTTTTTTAAAACCGTTCATCTCCATAGCCACCTCCTTTTTTTTACTTATGTCAATCCTAGTAGCCTATATAACTATTTGACATATATTAAAAGATACCATACAGAATTTGAAAATGCCTTATTTTACAAATACTTATATATATTTTACTCGTTTTATAAAAATTAGGGAAATTATTTGAATTGGCTTTTCAGTCCCGCGCTCTACCCTGTCTATCAGTAGATAGGCGTGAGCTATCTCGGCATAAATAACTGTTATAAGATAAAAAGGAAATAGAAATGCGTCAATATTTAAAATCAGATTCCCCACGAGAAACACGTTCCCACTCATGTAGTGATACGAGCTCAAAGCTTCTATGGAATGATTTTATTCTTCTAAAGCTTTTTCGATGCGTCTTATAAGTTCTTCTGACTTTATGGACTTAGCAATGAACTCTCTTCCTCCAATCATTCCCTTGCTATCTCTCACCTCTTTTTCACTTACAATAACAGTAAAAAAAATTATAGCAATATCGTTTATAGCAGGATCTTTTAATAAACATTCAGCCACCTCAGGACCACTCATTAAGGGCATAAGCACATCCAAAAGTATTAAATCCGGATGTTTTTCCTTAGCTAATTTGATCCCCTGGGTTCCTCCCGCTGAAGTTAAAACTTCAAATTTACCCGTTTTCTCCAACCTCAACTTCGTAAGCTGGCAAAGATCATCTTCATCATCAATTATGAGTATTTTCTTCACTATCTCTCGCATCCTTTTTAAAAAAGAAAAAGTTAATAATCACAGTTATTCCTGTTCCAACTTAGCTATCTATTGTTATCAAACCTCCCATTCTTTAGAAGGGCTATGTACCTTAAATTCAAACTCATTTTCTGTTCCATCTTTTTACACCTTTTAAATTCTTTTTAAAATCTCTTAACTATATACAAGCAAATTACATGCCACAATATATTGAGAAAATAGGTAGTATAACCGATTGCAAATGAATGTCTTATCAAATAATATCTGCAATACTTGGTCAAAGCTCTTAGGTGCATGTAAACATTAGTTGCAACTGGGCTACCCCTGCTGGACGAGTTTTGCAACTGGTTATTGCACTTAAAGCCAGCTAAAAGAATTTAAAAAAACATGATTTTACAAACATCATCTATTAGTAAAATACCGATCAAGAAATAGTTTAAATAGAATTCAAACGACAATCTAAAAAGATTCTAAACTCATAAATTATAAAAATAGATAAAAAATAAAATCTCTAAAATATATTTTTTTAATTTATATCTTATTTAAAAATTCAACTAATTTTGCTTAATAACCAATTACATGTTATATCTTTAATAGAACTTTAAAACAAATAATAATTTTAAAAAAACATTTTGAAGATGCATAAAAATACTACTATTATATTAATAATATTTATTCTACTTCTTCTGTGTAGCGAAAATATTCACGCTCGTAGAATACGCTTTTTTACCTCAGAAAACACCATATATATTGACGATGATCCGCCTGAAGAGGACAGTGAAGATGCCATTGGTTTAATAGAAACTGTTTTCGGAGATCTTCTTCCCCACGAAGTCTATCAAGAAATATGCGACGACAGATACTATCCATTAATAGCCTACGATCAAGAAAGTGGAAATATAGCAGGGGCTTTATTCTTCGTGGCTGATGAAAGTGGATATAATTCAGACATGATAGAAGGAGTTCAAATTGCTGAGGAAAAAATGGAATTAATTAAAAATGTACAATACGTAGATATTTGGATAGCAATAAATCCAAGTTACAGAGGTAGAGGTATTGCAAAAAAGCTATATGCAATGTTAGGAGAAATTCTAAACCAAGAATATGGAATTAATAAATTTCTGGATTTAGCCGTTACAGATGCGGTTGGTTTCAGAGAAAAATTTTCCCCAATAGTTGTAGGCGAAGACGGGCAAAGATATCTCACCCTCAATACAATACCTCAAAAATAAATCTTCTTTTTCAGAGCATTCTGACACTGAGCACTTCTCTATATATTCTAATTTTAAATTTTAAAAAGCTACCTCGTAAGGACTCGAACTTTATGTGATATAATATAACTGTTTTACCATGCCTTTATTCAAGCCTCAAGAAATCCTTCCATAGCCTCCCTAACCAACTCGCTTATATTCCTGCCGGTTTTTTCTGCTATCTCCCTTAGTTTTGCATCCTGCTCTTTTCTTATGGTGCGAGGCAGTGTCTTAAGGCCTACTGGCGAGAGTTTCCTAAAAGGCTCATATGTTATAGGCCTCTTTTCTCTATATATTGCAAGTAGGCCTCAATTGTAGGCCTCAAAACCTTTGATTTTGTCTTGCCCTGCTTTTTTGCTAAATTCTCAAGCTTTTTAGCCAATTTTGGGATTAGGCCAACATAGACAGTAACATAATTTCTTCTTGAGGAAATTTTCTTAACCAATTGTTTTTTATAGGATAATGCAGCGTGAAGCTCTAAACATAAACTTTCCCTTGCATCGCGCAGGCGGAACATGTATTTTACCACCGCGCAAAAACAAAAGCTAATCCCCAGCAAAAAATTTGCTTTGAATTTCCTCTGCTTCCTTATCTGTTTTATCTGATAGTTCAAGAGCAAGGTAAATAACCCTCATCAAAGAATCTAACTGCATAGAATCATCCTTATGTTCAATTTTCACATTTACTTTAGAAATCTTAAATTTTGGGCTTCTCTTCTTCTTTTTCATTTCTCAAAATTATCCTATTTTCAACACAGCCCTCTCACTCCAAAACACTTATCTTCCTCAACAGCTCTAAAATCATCCTTACGTACTTGGACATTCGGCCAACCGAAGGTACGGATATAGACTTTCATAGGCAAGTATTACAATAGAAAGTATTTAAACTGAATGGACGGGAGTAATTAAGCATTGTATCACTTTAATTAAAATCAAGCTTACACTTTTAAAGCGTGCTTTATAAACCACCCCAATTCCAGGCATAGATTGTTCCGTTACTGTCGATATAATATTTACGAATAGCATCATATCCCATAGCAGTTATCCTACCTGGTGGGTCAACACGTCTATATTTATAAACAAAAATAGTTCCGCCTTTACCATCAGGCTCTGTATAAGCAGGCGACCCATAACTGCTGATTAGTTCACTTCTTGATCTACCCTCCCAGGAACGCATCTCCTTGGTGACTGCAAAGGGAGTTGTCGCACAGCCCAAAGCAGAAAACAGAAGAAAAAGAAAAATTAAAATCCTCATCTGTTTCATTTACATACCTCCATCTTAGCGAAAAATATATTCAACACCATCAAACTTATCTCTAACCCGAAGATTTATTCCTTCACAACTAATGAAAATATATGCAAAATTAGCCGGATTTACTTTAGATACCTCAGAATTTGCTCCATTTTGACCAATTTCCCTGGCTTCACCTTCCCAGGAACTATTCAAATATATAACACCATTCTCAACCGTAGCCATTCCACTGTAAGATATACTTCTAACAAGATCACCGTTATTACTATAAGAGGCAAAAGTAAAGCTAAACTTCTTGTCATAACCTATATACATTATCATACTGGTAGCAATTCCATTTATTGTCGTATCATAGACCCATTCACGATTATCTATTTGATTAAAAATATCATCGTCACTAATAGCAGCTGCATTTGATGCGACTAAAAGCAATAGACTTAAAACACAAAAACCTACTAACCGCTTCATTTCACACCTCCTTATTGTTAACTTATTTACCAACATAAGCTGTTCCAATTTTTGTTTTTACTTTTTTAAAATCATCAGATAAAGCTTGTTTCAGATCATCGGTAAGCTTGGTATAACTAGTAATCTCGCTGCCATTCTCAGCTATTGTAACATAGACTTCATCGTTTTTATTAGGATAATAATATATATCACCGCCAACTCCTGGGCCATGCTCAAACCATCTTTTATTCACTGATTCACACCGACCCATAAAAATTTTAGGCGGCGCAATTTCGCCAAAAGATTTAATAAGCGTAAACGTTATTTGCTTATCATCAACAGAGTTATAGTGGTCTACTACTTTAATATCCTTAACTACAGCGATTGCCTTTATCTTAGACTTATCTACTCTCTCTTCATAAACTTTAGGTGGCAGCACAGCAAAAGCACTAACCGATAAAAAGTATAGAGCTCCAACTATTACACTAGTTAATTCTAACCCTCTTTTAATTTTCATTTTATTTTATCTATTTATCGTCTTTACTATCTTCTTTTTTAGCCTCACCTACTGCCGTCTTCTCTTCGTATGCAGTAGGGACTGTTGGTTGTAAATCTTTTTTTTCTTCCTTATAAGTTGTCTTTGGCGGATTGATAAGCTCGCCAGTCTCAATATCATGAAAACTTTGAGTATTTTCAGATCTATAATATTCTCCCGTCCACAGAGATTCCGATATTCCAGTAGCAAAAGCTAGCTTCTTTTTATCTTTTAAAAGCAACTTTGCCCAACTATTTATATAGTTCACTAAAATTTTAGTATCATTTTCTAACTTACCGTGTTCAAACAGCAAAACATAAGCTTCCTTTTCACGATCCATCCCAATTAGAGCATTGGCCTCTAAGATAGCAGCTATATCAGACATTTCTTTGACGAGCTCCTCGTCTTCTGTCTTACTGATAACCTCACGCATTCCCTTTACCGCTTTCAATGCCAAATAAGATTGACCGGCAATATTAGCGTTGTGAGCGTAATCAAACCAGAAATCAAAGCTATCTTTTTTATGGGGATACACAGCAATAAGAATCTCACTCACTAAAGAGAAAGGCAATTCTGCTTCTACGGAAAATCTTAACCAATAATTATTCATATACAAGTAATTAGGATCGTCTTTCAATGCTTTGTCAAAGAGCCCTCTACTTAAATCACCCATTCCAGCTTTTTCACCTTCAATGAAACGTGTCACTAAAGCATCGAGATCTCGGTTTATCATCACATCTTTAACCCCTCGCCACTTAAGCTTAACTGGCAAAAATAGTCCCCAAATTCCATCAATATACTCTATCTGTGATGTTGCTAATTCATATTCTTCGCCTAACTCTATTCCCTGATAAAACAACCTTAACTCTTCCAGCTTCATGTTCAGGCCACTTCTTATAACATTGTCATTCATATATAATTCAGCCAGTCTAAAAAACCCCCAACTAGACTCATATTCTGCGTGCTTCTGGCTCCAATAAAAACATTTTTCATAATCTACAATGCTTTTATCGCCTATATATCCATTAAAATAAAAAGCCGCAAGTTGTTGTATCGCTGAGAGATTACCCTGTTTAGCTGATTTTTCAAAAAGATCCATTGCTCCTTTCAAATCTTTACTCTGAAGAAAAACCCCCATAAAAAATTGTGCACCAGGATGCTCCTGATCAGCAGCCTTCTTTATCCAAACATCAGACTCAACTCTGTCCTCCTCAACCCCTCTTCCTACACTATACATAACCCCAAGAATAAATTGTGCTCTAGGATTGCCTCTATTAGCTAGCTTTCTTATCCCCCCCAATGCACTGGAGAAATATTTCTGAGCCGCAAGTTCATCTTTTAGGTCATATTCATATATAACACCTAAATGATAGAGACCAATGGGGTCTTTTGCATTTTCAGCCAAAGCTAACTTTATCCACTTATGCCCTTCTTCTCTATCAGCTTTAACACACCTACCATTTAGATAAGCCTCTCCCAACAATATCTGATAATCAGGATCACCTGCCTGGGCCTTTGCTTTTATTTCCTCAAAATTCTCTGATGTAATTCGCCATTTAAAATTCACAGATGACTTTGATCCTTTTTTAGCTGCTTGGGCTATATTCATACCTCCTAGAACAATAGCAAATACACTGATACAACAAAACCACTGTAAGACAATAACACGTGAAATTTTCATTTAAATCCTCCTTTATTAATTGCAGAAAATACTCTTTTACAGATATCTACAATGATATTATGTTAATAACAAATGGTAAAATAGTCAATGTAAGAGCTGTGCTTATTCTGACTTTATAAGGGGGTCATTATCAATAGATACCGCGGGTGCAAATTTCTGATAAAAATCCCTTATCATGCAAAATGATGATAAGCACTTCGGTATGAGAGACACAACTGCTGGGTAGAAATTCATCCTACCTAAATACCTATACCTTCATGCAGTTAGACAGTAGTTTTTGTTTTATCAAATTCCTTAGAAACCTTCCAGCGCATCTCTCCAAGGACACCCTGAGAAATATTGGATAGATGGTCGCCTATCTTTTCGAGATTGTCAACAAAATCTAAAAACACAATACCGGACTTAAGGTTACAATTACCCTCGTTTAACCGATTAACATGCGATTTTTTAAGTTCTACCTGAAACCTGTTTATGCATTCTTCTCGCGCAAGAACATTCTCTGCTATCTCAGCATTATTTTTCTCTAAAGCCATCCCTGTCTCTATCATCATGCTGTGAAGTTCGTTCCACATCAAGTTTAATTCTTTTATCGCTTCATCTGTAAAAGGCAGTTTTTTTTCTATTTTGCGCTCTGCGAGGTTTACTATATTCTCTGAATGGTCACCTATTCTCTCAACATCGTTTACACTATGGATTAGGACCGGTAATTTTTCAGATTCCTCCTGAGTAAGACTTCTCTGAGAAAGCTCCACAAGATACTGAGTTATTTCAGATTGAAGATTATCAACCGTCTGCTCTAGTTCAGAGATCTGTTTTATCATGTTTAAATTATCCTCAAAAAAACTTTTTACAGCTATTGAAACGGAATCAGAAGCTATATCTAACATACGAACAGTCTCCTTTTGAGCCTGCTCCAATGCTATGGGAGGAGTATTTAATAAATGCTTCTCTAGATATTGAGGGCCTGCTTCAATTGCACCTTTTTTTTTCGGGACTAGCCGTATACAGATTTTTTCCAATACACCAACAAACGGCAAGAAAACCAAGCTATTAACAACATTAAAAAGACTATGGGAAATGGCTATGTAAAACATGACATTTTTGAGGGTAATATCGCCGGGAATAATAAAATTTACAAACTTTACAAACCACCCAGTATAGACAAAAAACAACATGTACCCTACGCCGATAACATTAAATATAGTATGCGACATAGCTGTACGCCTAGCATTGACATTTGTGCCCATAGCCGCCAGCTGTGCAGTAATTGTAGTCCCAATATTATCGCCCAGTATTACCGGTATAGCTGCAGTAAAGCTTATCACACCGCTAAATGCCAGTACCTGAACAATGGCTATTGTAGCGCTTGAGCTTTGCAGCAATATAGTGAAAATAATACCGACCAAAACACCTAAAAGAGGATTACGGCTAAACGAAACGAATATATCTTTAATCTGCTGGCTTTCTTTTAGCGGCACAAAAGCATCTTTCATAAATCCCAATCCAACAAATAAAATACCGAACCCCATGAGGGTTTGACCCCAGAATTTGACATTTTTTGTTTTACCAAGCGTATTCATGGCAAAACCGATTGCAACAAGCGGGAGAGCATAATTGGTAATCTTAAAAACTGACATAGCGGAGACAAGCCAAGCGGTAAAAGTTGTTCCTATATTAGCACCGATCACAACACTAATAGCCTGCCTTAATACAAGAAGGCCTGCATTTACAAAACCTACCACCATTACAGTTGTAGCACTGGAAGATTGGATAAAACAGGTAATCACGGCACCGACAAGTAGTCCCATTATAGGAAGCCTTGTGGCTACATGCAGGATAGTCTTGAGACGTTCACCGGCTATCTTCTTTAGGCCTTCAGACATTGTTTTCATGCCAAAGAAGAAAAATGCAAGACCGCCAATTAAAGAGAATATAAATTCTACTGTCATTACTTATGCTTCCTACTCAATACTTCTGCGCATATTATAATACACTATCATAGTCAACGCTCTGTGAAACTATATCATTTTTCCATAGAAACCAATACTATATTTTAAAAGCTGCCATTATAGAGATCCAACCGAAAGCTTATTTTATGCATTTTTATGCATATCAATAACCAATATTCCGCCAACACCAACATTTTCGGGTTTATGCTCATTTATTGTAACCACATATGCCTGCCTTGGAAACTTATATGCTTTTTCCATAGCATCTGTAATTTCTTTAACCAATACCTTTTTTACATTTAGATCTTCAATTTTTGCTCCATCAATGGTAGCGTTTGGCACAATAACACCTCCTAATAATTCTCCATATTCTTGTTAGTGAGATAGGCTACCATGTTTAAAATCTCATAGAACACATTTTACGAGTAAAAACACCTCTTGCATACCCTATTTTCTTTTCCATCTTCATAATAGCCTTATCTACACATATCCTATCGCTCTTCCTGTAAATAAATCTTATCACCCCCTAGAACTAGAGATCATCTAGACCTCACTATTAAATCTTGTTAAGTTCATAGCTGTGAAGATAGAGGCAGTATATTAAGAATGCTGCAGATAGCGAGCGGTCAACGAAAGAAAACTACATGTAAAGCAGCCAAGAGACATGCTATGGCAAATAATCCTCTAATATCTCATGCTGGTATGGAGCAAGGAGAAGATTGAATTCATCCCGCTCTGCTTCTGAAATTCTCCCATAACGGCTATAAACCATATAGGCTAATTCAAGAAGCCTATATTTATCACCCCCCAAAACAGCTCGTAAAGATTCAGCATGTTCTTCAAAAAATTGATTCGAATTACCGGAATCATTATAGCAGCTGGGACCATCTAGGTCGATTCTAATCCACTGCTTAGGTAGAGTATGCCCTGAAGATCCTATCTGATCATATAATTCCCAGGCTGAATCAGGTACATGATAAGGTACTTCCAATATTATGTTTTTAGACATTC
>JAVCCU010000033.1 GCA_030765335.1 Candidatus Kaelpia aquatica
ACTTCTACCATAATGCTCTAAGTCTTTAACACTTGGTGAGATACAAAACAGTCCCGAACAACAATTGCCACTCGGGAATGTTAAATTCTCTGCTCGTAATTTCCAAGCAAAATAGATGGCTCCCCGTATAAACATTAGACATAACACTATCTCTGAGTATTATACATATAAAGAGGTGCTATACAACCGAAAATACAGGAATAATACGCTAATCAGAGATATAGTTTTAGTGGTATTATTGCCGGACCAGAAGAGACTCGAACTTGTATTTAACAGCCTTATGGCTTCAGGGGAGTACAAAAATTAGGAAAAAATGAGTAACTTTTTACACAGGCAGGTTGTACAAATGTCCCACTCTTTAAGCAACAAAAGAATCGAAAGAATTATCCCCCGTTATTCAATGCTTGAAATGCCTCATCATCCATTGCTGTTAAAGTCATCATTGCATCAGCCAACTTGGGTGAACAGATTTTTTTTAGTGCATATGAAGAAATCTGAATCAACAGCAAGTCGCCTGAATCAGAAACAATGTTCTTTGCTTTTGTAATAAACTCGGGGCCAACCACAATTAATATTCTTCCCTGAAAAGTAGGATGGCCTTTCCATATCCATTCCCGTAACTTATCTTCCCTATCCTTTAGAGTTGGAAATACTGAAAAACAATTCCTTACAATTCTATCCTGAGTAAAGACTGCCAGATTATTAGTAGAATCAAAAATACCAGATATTTCACTTGGTTCAACACCTAAATGTTGAGCCACCCTATCGACTGAAACTTCTTCTCTCATTCTTCTCAAAGCAATTGATTCACAATCTCTAGGAACTAAAGATATCATTAAACTGTATGAAAATAATATCCCTAACATAAAAACTAAGACACAAATATTTTTCTTCATTTTATCCTCCCCCTTATGCTTTATAAAGCATATATAATAAATATACCATATATACCCATAATATCAAATAGACCTAAAAGAAATAAGACCTCTGCAAACTATTATTTTACAGCGGCTTAAATATAAAAACTCCCCGTGCAAATATTACTTATAACTATATCTCTGATTACCTAACTATGCAAATGCATACTATATAAGAGAATATACAAGATTATGTGTCTATTTAGAGATATTTTTATAGTGGTATTATCGGCTGCCCAGAAGAGGCTCGAATCTTTTATTTAATCAGATTATGCCTTCAGAGGGGTGCAAAAATTAGACGAATCAGCGAGCATAGTTAAAGAAGCCAAGACATTATTCAACAGATAATGCTGATCAATTCTTATTGAATTAATCAGGTCTATCACTTTTCTATCTCGGAAAAACAGCTAATATTTCTACAACATTTTATTACACCCTCAAGATGTTCTTTCGTTCCTACCTTATATGTTACGAACCTATTTACTAAATTACCTCCTTCTTTTACCATTACCATAGCATGCAAATCACCCTCTATAATTTTCTCAAGCCGATTATCCTTTACATCATGAGTTAATTTACCATTTTTAAGTTCTGCTGTACCAATATATTCTCCTTTTTGATTGTTCTTTCTGTCCCAACGGTAAAAATTTACTTTTATAGAATTTTTAAAATCAACTACATCTACTGATTTACCTTCATTAAATTGAATTAAATTTTCTTCAGCATAGACTCTTCTTACATTGTAGCTATTAATAATTAATACAACCAAACTACATAATACAAAACTGGTTGAAACTCCTTCTTTCATTCTAAGAGCTCCCTTCTTTTGTTCTATCGGCACCATAAAAATAATCCGTAACATCCACTTGAATAGTCGTTCCTGTTATACTGTCAATAAGAAATCCCATATCTGGCATAAAAAATATATCATCTCGATAAATTTCTATATAATCAGATCCAAAATAATTAGGAGAAAAATCATCATCCATAGGCTCAATCAGTATCCAATCTCTAAGATTATCACTAATCTCCCCGTCTCCTATAAATGCTGCGTTGAAAGCATGTCCAGGTGATACTGCAAAGTAAAGAGGAATTCCATAACTTATAGGCGTAATGACATATCCTGCCCCGTATTCCTCAAATACTTCTTGGTCAGCAAAAAATTCCTTATCATATCCGTTAAAATTTATTACCGCTTGGACAGCATATTGGACACATAACCAAGCTCTATCTTTTGCAATATAATTTCTTTCATCTACAAAATCTCCCTTCAAAACTAGCTCGACATATTTTAATCTTTCGTCTTTATTAGCAAGCTTCCCCCACCATTCTAATTCGGATGGTATATTTGTATTTAGTATGGCTGCTATTTCTAGCTTGGAGAACTCCCTGTCTTTCACATATAACTCCCCATCAATTTCATCAAACATATGATCTTCTAAAAATCCTACATCATTGAATACTTCTCCTAAATAATACAGAGCTAAGGCACAGCTTATAGAATATGCATCCGTTAAGACAATCTCTCTCAAACTTTTTTTATCCATATAACCCATATGGACTATATCTATCGTGGGATCTATTCCGCTTTCTCCTTCTAACTGTTCAGCTAATCCCTGAATTATCCCTGCCCCTATATCCTGCAAATCAGCATCTTCACTTTTTAGAAGACTATTCACCGTAGGAATAAAAGAAGCATTGCCTATCATTGTTAGCACATCTTCCGCCCTTTTTCTAACTCTAAAATCCTTCAAAGCTTCTATCAGCGGCTCTACTGCAGGTTCTCCTAATTGTCCTAATATTAATATTGCAGACTCCATCCTGTTGTTTTCATTTCCTAAAGCATCTATCAATACCGCTATCACATCTTCATAAGAGGCATCATCTCCAGATAATCCTAATATACTCATCATGCCTAATGGCCCTATCTCCATCAATGCTTTAGCTGCCATCTTTTTAACTATTGGACTCTCATCACTTAAAGCTTCTACTAAAGGACCTACGGCAGGTTCTCCTATATCCCCCAGTATGCTTACTGCTCTATTTTTTATTCGAACATTTTCATTACCTAAGGCTTCTATTAGAGAATCTATTGCCGATTCTCCTATATGTACTAATGCCTCAATTGATGCTACCACAACCCAAATATTCTCGTCATCCAAGGCTTCTATTAAAAGATCTACTGCGCGAAAATCGCCTATATCTCCCAATGCTTTGGCTGCCCCTTCCCTGACCTGATGATCTTCATCGCTTAAGGCTTCTATTAAAGAATCTACGGCAGGTTCTCCTATATCTCCCAATGCTTTGGCTGCCCCTTCCCTGACCTGATGATCTTCATCGCTTAAAGCTTCTATTAAAGGATCTACGGCAGGTTCTC
>JAVCCU010000034.1 GCA_030765335.1 Candidatus Kaelpia aquatica
AACATCATCTCTTATTGCTGTCTGCAATCCAGGTGTTACGGTATGAGGTAACTCAATATCACCATTAACACCTAGAAGAGTTACATCACTATCGCCATTTGAAGAAACAGGAGGAGTATCTTCCTCAAATTTACCATCATTATCATTCGCAACATTGCTAGGGTTAAGGATTGCATCAGACAATATAGCAGAATTTGGCCCTGTCCATACATCCGGTCCCATAGATTCCTTAGACGCCCCCATGGGGCCAACTATTGTAGGCTTTGCAAATATTACAGTTGGCGAGATAAGTAGAATAGCTACAATGACACTATGAGCAAATATAATTTTCTTCATTTCACCGTCTCCTTTTCTTATTTCAATTTTTAAAAACCTGATTTATGTGAAATTGGTTAACCCAATAAGTTTTCAACAGATCTGTTTTTTGTTTCAATTCTTTCATTTCACCTTCTTTTTTATTTGCAATTTCATTAATATTATTATTGATTTATAACATGCAAATTTTATACCAGTTTTAATTATATATGGTCAGTGATAATAAGATATTTAGTTTCAAGCAGTTATAAAAGAAGGTGTATTTTTATTTAGATTAATAATTGTTATAAAAATAGATAAAAGTGGGAGCTTTAGTTGCGATTTTGATAGTGTCAAGAGTTTTAGACTTGTCTACGTATGAGAGTAGTAGCATATTTATATGCCATAATTCAGTGGAAATATGTAAAGAGGAATTTTAGGGATATGGGAATCTTAAGTGAATATGCTTAAAGGTTTGAAAAGAGAGCACATAGGACAGCGGGAGAACTTATTCAGAGTGATATTTATCAGGAGTTTACAGAACAGATAAAAGCAGCTAAATATGAAAGAAGTAATATAAGAAAAGATAAGTGTAAAAGAGAGTATGAGAGGTTTTTTAACTACAATATTCAGATGTTTAAGGATAAAGATACCAAGAACACAAATCGGGATGAAGATAAGATATTCATTGTTTGAAAAATACCAAAGAAGACAGAAGAAGTTTGATCAGATGGAAATCTATTTATAACCTGTTTAAACCGCTTATCATCTATCCCCACCAAAAACCCACCAAAAACACCAAAATTATGCTTTCTATGGGTAAATGATAACTTGGAATAACTTGACTTACCTTGTGATGGAAAGTATTGATTTTACTGAGGAAATAGCTACTTTTTACATAACTAACTGACTCTATTATATTACCTACTATATTATAGATGGAGGTGGCGGGAATTGAGCCCGCGTCTCCAATAAGTGCACCCTGAGCTTCTACATGTTTAGCCTTTTATTTAATTTTACTTCTCTAGCTCCAAAAGGCAGGATTTAAAGAAGCTATTCTGCTAAATCTTAATCTCTTATCCGCAGACAGAACAAGAGAGGCAACCTGCTTTCCAAGCCTCAAATAAAGTCACAGGTAAACTCTAAGAGAGGCCTCCCTCTTAACAGAAAGAGAATGAGACGCAACCAGCGTCACTTAATTGTGTTATCAGGTTTTTAACGAGGCCTCCTGATATCCTCGACATGCAGCTTCAAAGACTACTTAATGGATCGAATCCATTCACCCCCATTTTCAAAGACCTATAATTCACTATAAATATAGCACCCTATCTACGCTTTTTCAACTCCCTATCAATCTCATCTTTAATAGCTTTATTCTTAAGGTCTTCTCTTTTATCATATTTCTTCTTTCCCCGCGCTAAGGCAATCTCAACCTTAATCAGCCTGCTCTCTTTAAAATAGACACTTAGAGGCATCAGGGTAAAACCTTTCTTATGGACATCCATAGCTAACTTGGATATCTCACGCTTATTAAGCAAGAGTTTCCTCTTTCGCTTAGGCTCATGGTTTGTGGATGAAAACTCATAGGGATTAATATGGAAGTTATGCAAGAAAACCTCTCCCCCTTCAATTAAAGCAAAACTATCTGATAGAGAGGCTTTTCCTTCTCTTAGGGATTTCACCTCACCCCCATAGAGGACTATTCCAACCTCAATAGTATATTCAACATGAAAATCTCTTCCTACTTTTTTATTCCTAAGAACTACCTTATCCATCTCTATTAAACCTCACGAGAAAACTCTTCCATAAGGCACTCTCTATCTATTTCAAGCTGCTTCTGGATATCTTCCTTATTAAGAAACAGTCTCTCTTCTCTTAAGAAGTTTTGAATTTCAAATGCCATCTTCTTTCCGTAGAGATAGCCTCTAAATTTAGGAATATAAATCTCAAAACGCAAAAACTTGCCGCCAAAAGTAGGAGCAGTGCCGACGTAGAGAAGAGCAGGCAATCTCTTTGACTTAATCAAAGCCCAGCCCGTATAGACACCTTTCTTTAAATCAAATACATAATCGGTTATTATATTGGCTGTAGGAAAACCGAGCTTTCTCCCCCTACCTTCACCAGGCACAACACGGCCGCTAAACCTGGGGAGTTGGGATAGCATATAGCTTGTATCTTCTATCTCACCTCGAGATAGAGCCTCTCTGATTCTAGAGCTACTTACTTTCTCTCCTTTATAGTTCAAGAAAGGAGCTATATGGAGTGAGAACTTATACTCGCCTGAGAGCTTACGTAAGGCATCTATATCAGCCTCCCTATTGCTGCCAAATCTAAAATCTTCTCCGGCAACAATGGCTTTAGGATGAAACCTCTCCCAAATAAACTTATCGAAAAACTCTCTAGGGCTATACTCAAGCAACTCCTTGTCAGCCTTAAGCACCATAGAGTAGTCTAAGTCCAGTTGAGATAAAATCTCTACCTTATAATCTAAGGGACTTATAACAGTAGACCTCTTATCAGGATAGAGAACCTCCTCAGGATCAGGAGATAGCGTTATAACGAGACTCTTTGAATCTAACTCAATAGCCAAGGACTTAAGGAGGTTAAATATCTCTCTATGGCCTATATGAACACCATCAAAAACACCTAAAGTCAAAACTATACCTTGATTAATATCTTTTTTTGAAAAATCTGACTCTCCTAAGAATATCATCTCTAAATAAGTCTCCGAACAGTCTCAATAGCTATGATATATTTTTCAGAATCAGACTCATTTAATATCTGATCAAGACTCTTAGCTTGATCTAAGCTGAACTTACCTACTGAGGTTCTTACCATCCTGGATAGATGAGCTGGATAGCCAAGCTTCTCTCCCAGATCAACGCAGAGCTGTCTTATATAAAGCCCCCTAGAACACTTTACATTCAAAGATATCTCAGGCAGCTCTATCTTCTCTATAGTCATATCATAGACCTTAACCTTTCTGGACTTTCTTTGCACCTCGATACCGCGCCGGGCAAGCTTATACAACCTCTTGCCCTTATACTTAACAGCCGAATACATCGGAGGGATCTGGTCTATCTCACCGATAAAAGAATCAACCGCTCTTTGAATGTCAGTCTCCTTAAGGTTCAGATAGCTCTCATCTTCTGCTTTCTTAACTATCTTACCGTCTAAGTCTCCAGTTGTAGTAGAAAAACCTAGGCTCATCTGAGCGAAATAATCCTTATCAAGACCTATAATATGCTGAGAGAGCTTTGTGGCTCTTCCCAGCATTAAGATCAAAAGGCCTGTTGCAAGAGGGTCAAGTGTCCCTCCATGACCAACCCTTCTAATATTAAAACGCCTCCTGATAAAATCAACTACATCGTGTGAAGTTATGCCAGCAGGTTTATCGACTAATAGAAATCCATTAAACATATCATTGACCCTTTTTTAGATATTCAGCTACTCTTGCGAGGACTCTCTTTTTAACATCTAAAAGAGCCCCTTTGACTCTGCAGCCGCTGGCCATCTTATGGCCTCCTCCGCCAAAGATAGCTGCAATCTTATTTACATCTACCTTATTATCTTTAGATCGAAAACCTATCTTAATAATACCATTGTCAAGTTCTTGAAATACCATAGCAACTTTTATTCCGCCAAGAGTCTTGATAAAATCTATCAATCCTTCAAGCTCCTCCCTTTTTGCGCTACTCTCCTTAAGCACCTTTTTACTGATATCTACCCAGGCCATACCATCTCTCTCCTCTAAATTACTCAACGCATAAGCAAGAATACGCATCTTAGAGAAACTCTTATTCTCAAAAAGCTCACTATAGACAGTGCTTGGATTGACCCCTTTACCTAGGAGAGAGGCAGCAATCCTATGAGTCTCAGAGGTTGTATTATTATGCCTAAAATATCCTGTATCTGTTGCTATTGCAACATAGCTAAGCAAAGCATCTTTATAGTCCAACTCTAAACCCATATAGCCATAAAGCCGATATACCATCTCACCCACGCAAGATACATCTCTCTCCACCCAATTCAAATCACCAAAATTACTATTGCTTATATGGTGATCGATATTTATAACATATTTAGCAGAAGATATAACTTCACTCATCTCTCTAACTCTCTGAGGATTTGCAATATCTAAAGCAACTAAAGCATCAAACTTATTTAAATCTATCCTATAGTCTCTAGAGAGCTTTATGCTCTTAACCCCGGGCAGAAACTTGAGGTTAGAGGGCGTAGAATCGACATTTACCATGACCACCTTCTTATTCATCTTCTTCAATAACCGCCCAAGAAGCAGCTGGCTGCCTATAGCATCTCCATCAGGATCTATATGAGTTGTCACAATAAAGCTATTAAGCTTAAGAAACTTATCTTTAATCTTCTTCTCTATCTTCATCTTTTATTTCATCAAGCATCTCTTCTACTTTTATACTCCTATCCAGAGTATCGTCGAAATAGAATATAAGTTCAGGTGCATATTTCATCTGCATCTTATGAGCCAAAACCTGTCTCATAAAACCGCTGGCGCTGCTTAGCCCTCTTGCAACATCCGCTCTCTTCTTTTCATCTCCTAAAACAGTATAGTACACCTTAGCCTGCTTTAAATCAGCGCTGGTTATAGCCTGAGTTACTGTAATCAATCTTAGCCTCTCATCCTTAACTTCAAAGAGAAGTATCTCACCTATTGCCTTCTTAAGTTCATGATTTATTCTATCTAATCTACTCATTTAAAGACTCCGCTCTAGTAATTTATTAAATAATCTTACAGCCTGCACCCAATATAAAGATCTACTGTTAAATAGACCTTAACAGCTCTTTAAGCACTCTAACCTCATCAGCCCTGCTTTTTAGAGCCCCTGATACCTTGCTGCGCAAAACCTTCTCCAGCATCTCACCCACAGAAGGAGACTCCGCAATACCCAAAGCCTTTACATCCTCTCCGGTTATCTGGAGCCTAACCTTAGATATCTTATTTACATAAAAGAGTAGATTCCTCTTTACTCTTTTATTAGAAGCGCAGATGTAGAGAGACAGTATAGAATGCATATCAAAGCCATTCAATCTATCATAAATATCAACAGCCTTCAAGCTATTTGAAAGATACTCCAGCAACCTCTCTTTATCAATATCTCTAAACTCAACCATTATCTTTCTCTGATGCTTCGTAAGCTCAAATATATCCCAAAAGATATTTAAATCCTCTCTGCTTAAGTCTCTAGCTATAATATTTAAAGGTATAATAAAATAGTGCTCAAAACGGCTTTTATCTTTAAAACCATCCCAACCCCTTAAACTCCCCCTAAGAACAGAGTCTAACTTAATAGGGGGAAGAAAACCCATAGCATTAAGTTCAAATAGCTCTCTTATTGGCTCAAATACTTCATCCTCTTTAAAGACTCTCAGAAGCTCAGCCCCTACTCTCTGAGCGCTTAAACTCCCATAGGCATTTGAATTGATAGCCTCTCTCAGCTCACTTAGAGTGCTCTCTTCTATCTTAAAACCAAACCTCGCTTTATACCTTAAGGCTCTTATTATTCGGGTAGGATCTTCATAGAGACTGCCTCTTTTGATTATCCGTATCAGCTTTTTATCAATATCAGCCAGTCCTCCAGCATAATCTAAGACTTCAACCATTTCACCTTTATAGACCCTGCCCATCAAACTGTTTACGGTAAAGTCCCTCCTCTTAAAATCCTCTTCTATCTCTCCAGGGCAGACCTCAGGCAGAGAACCGTTATTCTGATATAGTTCTCTTCTGGCCTGGGCAATATCAACACTGAAGCCGCCAATTTCAACTTTGGCAGTCAAGAAAGAGGTCTTCTCAACATTCAACTCAAGCTTATTCTGAACTGAATCTATAAACTGGTCTAATTTCGAGCTTAAGAGTAAGTCTAAATCCAGGCAGTCTCTCTTTAATATCAGATCTCTGACTAAGCCCCCTACAATATAGAGCTCAATATCTAAGCTCTCTGCAATATCTGAGAAACTCCTAAGCAAAGGCTTAAGTTTAGGGTCAATTCTTTTGTTTAGATTCTCTACTCTTATCTTCATGGACGTGGATGATATTTTTTGTGGATCTGTTTAAGATATTCCCTATCCACGTGGGTATATATCTGTGTTGTAGAAATATTAGCATGGCCAAGCATCTCTTGTACAGACCTTAAATCAGCACCGCCTTCAAGAAGATGTGTTGCAAAAGAGTGCCTCAATGTATGAGGACTGATAAACTTTTTTATCCCTGAAAGAGAGGCATACTTCTTAATAATTTTCCAGCAAGATTGCCGCGATATATTCTTACCTGACCTATTCAGAAATAGATAATCACTGCTGCTCTTTAAATAATCCGGCCTTGAGACCTTCAAATATCTCTCTATAGCAATAGCAGCCTTGCTCCCTAGGGGGACTATTCTCTCTTTACCGCCTTTACCCTTACACTTAAGAAATCCTACTTCGAGATTAACATCTAGCACCTTAAGATGGCTAAGCTCTGATATTCTCAATCCGCTGGCATAGAGCAGCTCAAGCATAGCTCTATCTCTTATAGCTTGAATATCATCAGAACCTGCAGCCTCAAGAAGCCTTTCAACTTCAGATGAGTTTAAGACCTCAGGCAGCCTCTGCCAAAGCTTGGGTGAGTCCATAGCTTCAGTAGGGTCTTCTTTAATATTACCCTCTCTGTTTAGGAAACGGAAGAAGACCTTTATAGATACAAGATTTCTTGCAACAGTAGAAGACTCTCTGCCTTTCTCTCTCTCACTCCAGAGATAATCTGATATAAAATCTCTCCTTACCGATAATATATCCACTCCCTTGCTATCCATAAAACCATAGAACTTTTTGATATCGACGCTGTAGGCCAAGGCTGTGTTATCGCTTAAGCCTCTCTCTAGACTAATATAGGATAGGAAGTCATCTAATAGTAAATATTTATCCATTGCTCTTATAAAGAATCGGCGGAGAGAAAAGGGCTATTCTCTCTCTCATAACCTATGCTGGTCATATCGCCATGACCGGGATATACGCTAATGCTCTGATCCAGCTTAAAAAGTTTATTTAAAATAGAGTCTCTAATGGCACTTTCAGAAGATAACGGCAGATCTGTTCTGCCCACTCCGGACAAGAAGAGCGTATCTCCTGAGAACAGCAGATCTCCAATTAAGAAGCAGCAGCTTCCCGGAGTATGCCCTGGAGTATGGATCACTTTAAACCTTAAATCTGATTTAGGAAAATAGAGCTCTTGATCTGAATTAAAGATAACCGGCTCTCTCTCTATTGTTAAAGGGCTGCCCAAAAAACTAGAGAGATTGAGCTCAGGTTTAGAGAGGTAGTCTCGATCATCGCTATGAATATAGATATCTAAACTACTCTGATTAACTCCGGCTATATGGTCCCCATGGCCATGCGTTAAGAGTATTGCTTCAGGCTCTAAATTCAGCCTCTTAAGAGCTTTGGTTATCTTATCAAACTCACCGCCGCAATCAATAATCAGACAAGACTGAGCATCCTCCTGCCAGACCAAATAAGAGTTAGACTGATAGTCATCAAGCACCACTACTCTTTCAATTTTTATCTCATCCATAATCTCTCCAGAATATAATTAACATCCTTTCTCTTGACTCTCTTGGGATTATATTTTAAAACTCCCGAGCTAAGAGTAGCCGAAACAATCTTATCTTTTAACTTACTATCTATCTCAAGGCCTAACTCTTTAAAGCTTAAGGGTAGACCAAGTTCTCTAAGCCAGCTCTTTAGAAGATTATACAGGCTCTTGTACCTTTTATCAAAAATCAAATCCTGATAACGGTCTTTAGCTACTGAATAATTGAACTCAACTACATAAGGAATAACTACAGCATTGACCAAACCATGGGATAGATTATAGGCCGCACCGATTGGATGAGATAAAGCATGGGCGAGCCCGAGCCCGGATGAAGAGAAGGCAAGAGCAGCAAAGAGCGAAGCGCGGGAGAGCCTCTGTCTAAATATTATATTTCTAGGCTCTACGAGAGCTCGGCTCAGATTCTTATAGATAATTCTAGACGCCTCTTTAGCTAAGACAGAACTTGCTATATCAGCATCGATTGAAACATAGGCCTCAACTGCATGGGTTAGAGCATCTAAGGATGAGTAAAGAGTAGCATCTCTTCCTAAGGTCAGAGTAACTACCGGATCTATTATAGCTACATCTGCTATTAGCTTCTGATCCCGTACTCCTCTCTTCTCTCCTCTTAAACTATCCTTTAAAACCGCACTACTTGAGACCTCAGAACCAGAACCAGAAGTTGTTGGAACAGCTATAAATGGTAGGCCGGAATTTTTTATATTTTTTCCATATAGATACTCTTCTAAATCCTTAAATTTCTGCCCTACCAAGACTGCTATTGTCTTAGAAACATCTAAAACACTTCCACCCCCAATACCCACAACACTATCACAGTTGTGTCTATTTAGATATCTAAGACCCTCCTTAATTGAATCAAAGCATGGCTCACTATCAACTCCTGAATATAGGGTATATTTTATTTTAGACTTTTTAAGAATAGTTATTATATCCTTCCCCCAGAAACTCCTATTAAATGCACTCTTCCCTACAACCAAAAGAGGCCTATCGCCATATTTTTTTAAGACCAAAGCTATCTTTTTATAACTATAAGAACCAAATATTATATGGGATGGTAAAAATATTTCCATTGAAATCATTTTGAATCTATTCTATCATTAAAACAGTTAATACTAAATACCTTGAATTATATCTCAATTAAATGATAAATCTTAATAAGATAGTTAAAAGAACATCTTTAATAACCTTAGGAGCAATTACAACTTTAATCTTGTTAGAATTAACCTTAAGAGTTATTGGGTTTAGTTATAAGGTGACTAACCCTATCCCTTCTAAGATATCTAGCGATTATACTATCTTCTGTATTGGAGAGTCAACTACATGGGGAATAGGAGCAGACAACCCCAGGCTGAACGGCTACCCTGCCCAGCTAATGGCTTTGCTCAATAATTATTATAAAGATACAAGTATCCGTTGTTATTATGATATGGGTATAGGTCAAAACTCCTCTGAGGTATTATTAAAACTCCCCGATTATATCAAAAAATACTCTCCCCAATGTGTAATTATAATGGCAGGGGTAAATAACTGGTGGAATCTAGATAGAAGTACTTTGGTATTTAGTAAAAATGAAAAAATATCGAAGATAGCTTTAAAAATACATCCCTACTTAAAGAAACTTAGAATCTGGAAATTATTTCAACTGACTAAACTATCTCTAGGACTCTATAGAGAACATTGGAATGAGGGCTATAATGGAAAGCCGGGCTTCTGGGATGAACCAGAATATAGAGACAGGCGCGATACAATAGCCTATACCTACGCTAAACACGATACCATAGAGATGATAAAGATCTGTCGCAAGAATAATATCGATGTCATCGTCTGTTCTTACCTCGCAGAACCTGACTCATTACGCAAGCTCCAGAAGCAGATAGCACAAGAGGAGATGATACCGTTTGTAGATAACAATCTTGTTTTTAAAAATTTAAAAGACCAGGATCAATACTTATCCTCAGACAATTGGCATCCAAATCAAAAAGGATATGCTATTATAGCAGAAAATATTTTTCATTGCATAGTAAACAATAAGTTTATTGAATAAAAAAATTAAGATTAAGGCTTACTAATAAAAGAACTTATCTCAGAGTACCTATACTCTTTGTCTATCAACCTTTTAATCTTCTTGAGCTCTTTAGCTATTCTAGAGCGCTGGATATCAGATAATCTCCTACCGGACATCCTGTTCTTTATCTTATTTACTCTCCCGATATAATTACTTATGAGATCCTGTTTTTCAGGGATAACATATTTCTTTAAATACTCTAGATGTTCAGATACCTGCAAAATACACTGCTGCTGCTTTTTAAAATTCTCTTCTATAGAGTCAATAAGCTCATCATGCCAGTACTGCCAGAGCAGATGATGTTTTCTGTAAAGTTCATGATAATCTGCAATATCTTCATCATCCTTAAGCGCAAGAATAACTGTCGGCCTCTCATCCTGCTCTTTCTTCTGCCTGATAAACTTACTTCGCAAACCTCCTAAAGAGCTGCAGCCGGATATATTTAAAACTAATACCGTTAAAAACAGTGTGAGTATAACCTTTTTCATAAAGCCATTTTCTCCTCAGTTAAAATTTTATTAAAATCATCCTCTGTTATTATTTTGATCTTTAGCTCTTTAGCTTTTTTAAGCTTAGAACCCGGACTCTCTCCAGCTACCAAGAAATCAGTCTTAGAACTTAGAGTTGATAAGATCCGACCTCCATTTAATTTTACAGCATCCTCAGCTTCTTTTCTACTAAATCCTTTAAGAACCCCTGTTATAACAAATCTCTTACCTCCTAAGATATCAAGCTTAACTCTCTTACCTTTTAAATTTAAACCCGCTTTTTTAAGCTTAGAGATAACATTCTTATTTATACTATCTGAGAAAAAATCAACAATACTCTCTGCAATCTTTGGCCCAACCTGATCTATATCAGAGAGCTCATCAAAAGAAGCAGCTGACAGCTGATCTAGGGATGAGAAATTATCCGCCAAGACCTCTGCAGTATGGAGTCCGGCATGCCTTATACCTAAAGCATATATTAATCTGGATAGAGGCTGACTCTTACTCTTCTTCAATGAGGCTGTTATATTGCCGGCTGAAGTATCTCCCATCCTCTGGAGATTTGATAACTCTTCTCTCTTTAAAAAGTAAAGGTCTCCGTAGTCTTTAACCATACCGTTTTGAACCAGCTGCTCAATCAGGCTCTCGCCCAATCCATCTATATCCATAGCATCTCTTGAGACAAAGAGCTTTATTGAATTCTTAAGTTTAGAAAAACAACTTTGGCTTAAACAACGCAGAGCCACTTCACCTTTTGATCTTCCTACACTGCCCCCGCAGACAGGACACTTACTAGGCATCTTAAAGCTCTTCTCTTTACCTTTCCTCTTCTCTTTTAAAACCTCAACAACCTGAGGTATAATCTCACCTGATTTCTGAATCAATACATGATCACCTATCTTAACCCCCAGCCTATCTATCTGATCCTGGTTATGGAGGCTTGCCCTTTTGACTATGCTGCCGGATACAAGGACAGCATCAACTACAGCTACCGGAGTAAGAGTACCGAACCTTCCAACCTGGATCTTTATATCTCTCAATATAGTCTCAACCTTCTTTGCCGGAAACTTATAAGCTATAAGCCAACGAGGTGCCTTTGAAGTTCTGCCCAATTTTTTCTGAGCACTAAGAGAGTTAGCCTTAACAACCATGCCATCGATATCATATCCCAAGGAATCACGCTTATCTATCCAGCTGTTGCAATACTCTATGACTCGCTCTATCCCTTCAATCACTCTATAATTCTGGTTTACTTTAAATCCAAGCTCTTTAAAGCAATCGAGTATCTCACTCTGTTTACTAAAACTTAATCCCCTATACTCTCCTACCCCCCAGACAAAAATATCCAACTTCCTCTTTGCAGCCTCAGAAGGGTCCAGCAATTTAAGAGATCCGGATGCTGCATTTCTAGGATTGGCGAAGATATTATCACCATTTTTCTCCCTGGCTTTATTTATCTCCTGAAAATTACTATTTGAGATATAGACCTCACCTCTAAGCTCTAAGACTGAAGCAGCCCTGCTTTTGTCAGTCTTAATATTAAGAGGTATAGTTCTAATGGTTTTAATATTATTGCTTACATCATCACCCTTATAGCCATCTCCTCTTGTCAGCCCTGAAATAAACAACCCTTTCTCATAACGTATTGAGATACTTACACCATCTATCTTAAGCTCAACAACATATTCAACGCTATCTAGGCCCAGGTTCTTTCTAACCCTAGTGTCAAAAGCTCTAAGTTCATCCTCAGAATAGGTGTTATCCATGCTTAACATGGGCACACTATGGGAGCTGGTCTTAAAACCATCTTGCAAGGAAGAGCCTACTCTCTGAGTAGGAGAGTCAGGTTTTATTAACCCTGGATAGCTCTCTTCTAAATCTCTTAACTCTCTATAGAGAACATCATAGCTGGAATCTGATATTTCAGGAGCACTCTCTAAATAATACTTGCGGTCGTGGTATCTTATCTTCTCTCTCAAAACTTCTACTCTATGCTCTATCTTAGAGCTGCTCTCTCTGGCCATATCAAGCACCTTCATGGAGCCTGGTAACCAACTTCTCAGGCAAACCTGCTGCAATTATTTTAGAAGCTGCTTTATCAATATCATAATCTACTCTCTCTATGCTTATCCTGCCTGTAGAGTCATCATACAATACATATTTGGCCCTGGTATCACCATCTCTAGACTGACCCACACTTCCTGTATTTATGAAGTATCTCTTTTTAGTTTCAACCATGATATCTTGATCTTGAATCCCTACAATATCACCTGTTATATCATCAATCACAAATATAGCCGGAATATGAGAATGACCGGCGAAGCAGACTCTCTTATCATCCTGGATATCGAAGCTCTTTCTGACATCTTCAAAAGATATAAAATAGTTAAACTCCTCAGGATGATAGAGTGAACTATGGACAAGTAGCATATCGCCATACTCTTCAATCAAAGGCAGGTCTGATAAAAACTCAACATCATTATGCTCGACCTTGCCCTGACTCCAGATGATAGCATCCTTAGCCATATCACTAAATAGATCCAGCGAAAGCTCTCCTGCTAGAGCTAAATCATGATTACCTAAAGTAATTAACTCAAAACGTTCTCTTGCAATATCTATACATTTAGAAGGGTCGGCTCCATAGCCTATGATATCACCGATAGATAAAATCTTATCTATTCTCTTCTCTCCTAAATCTAGAAGAACCTCTTCTAAGGCCTCTAAATTAGAATGGATATCTCCTAATATTGCATAACGCATAATAAATAGATCAATAGAACTTTATAATAAAATCATCCAGTCCGCCCTCCGGAATTGCCCAGATGATATCCTCTCTTTTAATGTAGCTCTTCATAATACCATTGCGAATATTACCCAAGAAGACTTTGAGGTCATCCTCTTCCGCTTCAGCTACTACCTCTACTCTTCCATCAGGCAGGTTCTTAACCCAGCCTACGATATCTCTCATATCAAGAGCAATCCGCTCTACGGTAAATCTAAAACCTACGCCCTGAACCCTCCCAGAGTAATATATCTGTATTCTCTTTACCATATACCTAATTCCTATCTAAATAAAAACATTAAAAGAGCTCCCTGAATAAACCAACCGATAACACAAACTAGTATTGCTCTAGGAGTAGATTTATAATCTAGAGCCTGCCGTACTGCTATCACCATTGCTATAAGCATCCAAATCTGAGCAATAAACAAAACTGCACCAAAGAGCCCGGGGATAATACCTAAGATTCTAATTATTCCGGGAGATGAGGAAAACCCTATTGTTCTCAGAAGCTCTCCTATATCAGACTTTGTCTCAGGCGTAGGCAATAACTTTACACCGATAAAATAGATCATGGAAGCCCAAATAGCCCAGCCTATCAATGCTGCAATTGCAACAGCAAATATATTGATACCGCCCTCAATGTTCATCGCCCCGACAGCTGTAGCAACACTGGATAAAACAACAACAAGCATTGCCTGAGGCAGTGAACTCTTATCGTGCTCTACTTCCTCATAAAGATTAGACTCTAACTTTGCTGCCCTGACCATCCTACTAAACAAAACATTCATCTAATACCTCCTGTTTTTACTTTTGTTTAAACCGCAGCTATTAAACATGTCCTCTTATTAAATTTCCCTACACAACCAACGATTATATCTCCAAGCTTTAACAACATAGACAGAGCAATGCTGTTTAACATCCAATATTATAGCAGACCCAAGATGGTCGGGGCGACTGGATTCGAACCAGCGACCTCTTAGTCCCGAACCAAGCACTCTAGCCATGCTGAGCTACGCCCCGATCTTTAATCTCCTATCTACATATTTACCGAATAGATCAAACTCAATATTCACCTTAGAACCGACCCTTAAATCACCTAAGTTTGTCCACTCTTTTGTATAGGGTATAATAGCAACAGAGAATGAGTCTGGCTTTAAATCCTGCACAGTAAGGCTTACCCCATCTAAGGCAACAGAACCTTTATCGACAATCAAATGTTTATACTTTAAGGGCAACTTTAAGTAGATCTTAAGCCCTTTGGTTCTCCTCTCTATCTTTACTACTGATATAACCGTATCAATATGACCTGTTAATATATGGCCAGAGATCCTATCGCCTAATCTTAAAGCCCGCTCTAAATTTAATCTTCCTCTCTTGGGATATTTAAATTTAGTATTTGAGTAAGTCTCAGCTATAAGATCAAAGGTAAGCCTATCTCTATCTTTGGCTTTTAAAGTCAGGCAGACCCCATCTATAGCCACGCTATCACCTAAGGCCAGATCTGCTGTAATCTTTTTACTTCTGACTTTAAGCTCATAGTAGTCAGACCTCTTGGTTATGCTCTCTAACTGTGCTACCTCTTCTATGATACCGCTAAACATGGACTATATCTCCAGATACCATTATTGAATTATTAAAACATCTACAATCCTTGCGAACTATCTTAGGGCATCTATCTAATTTAAACTCTCTACCATTATACATGAGATAGTCTCCGCCTAAAACCATATTGGAGATAAAAAAATAAACATAATCGGCTAATCCTCTCTCTAAGAAACTGCTCAAAACCGAAGATCCGCCTTCAACCAGAAGATGGCAGATACCCTCTCTATATAATGCTTTAAGTACTCTCTTAAGATCTAATCCTTTAGCATTAGAGCAGGCTATATCTATTATCCTCACTCCTCTCTTTATTAACTCTTCTCTCTTCTTTTTCTTTTTGGTCTTAACTAAGGTAGCTATTAAAACAGATCCTCCGCTGGGCTTTAAAATATTAGACTCTAGCGGAACTCTAAGAGTTGAATCCAGAACAACTCTTAGAGGTTGGTCTTTAACCAATCCTCCTTTTGAATTTCTCAAAGTCAGACTAGGATCATCTTTTAAGATAGTATCTATTCCAACCATTATGGCATCAACCTTTGAACGTATCTCTCTATGCACAAAGTCTCTTGCATCGCTTGAGCTAATCCATTTAGATACTCCTCTACTATCTGCAATTCTTCCATCTAAGGATAGAGCAGTCTTCAAGCTGACATAGGGCACTCTCTCTCTGATATGCTTAGAGAAAACCCTGTTAAGATATTCAGCCTCTGCTTTCATAACTCCTACCTTAACCTCAATCTTACTCTCTCTTAAGATCTTAACACTCTTATTATGATTCTTAGGATTTGGGTCTAGCGCTGCTATTACAGTACGCTTTATTCCAGACTCTATTATCTTATCCACACAGGGCGAAGTCTTACCGTAGCTTGAGCAGGGCTCAAGACTGACATAGAGAGTTGAGCCTTTAGCTTTTACGCCAGCCTTTTCTATAGCTATAACCTCTGCATGGCTAGCTCCGGCTCTCCTGTGGTAACCTTCTGATATTATCTTATTATTCTTATCAACCAATACTGCTCCAACCATAGGGTTGGGGTTGGTCTCTCCTTCTGCTTTCTCAGCAAGAGAGATAGCCTTATGCATAAATTGCAGATCTCTATCTTCTTTCATCTAAATACTCTTTCATCTTAACAACAAGATCATAGGGAACTCTCTTCTTGCCGATAAGCATATCTGCCTTAGCCTCACCATGGCAGTCAGAGCCTCCGCTTAAAAGAATCCCTCTCTCTTTAGCTACCTTAGAATACATCTTCTCAATGCCTTTAGGATGCCTGAGATGAGATGCCTCTATCCCATCAAAGCCAAAATCTAAGAGCTCAGAGACTATAGAATCATTTCTTATAATAAAAGGATGGGCTAAGATTGAGAGGCCGCCTAAACTTCTTATCATCTCTATTACTTCAGATATAGAGAGATCTTCTTTCGCAACATAACAGGACTGCCCTTCTCCTAGATATTTAGCAAATACCTCTGCTATTGAAGGCACAAGACCTTCTTCATAGAGAGCCTTACCAAGATGGAGTCTACCGATAGCAGCTTTGGGATTATCATTTAATATCTTCTCATAATCAACAGCTAGACCATGGTCTTTTAACTTCTTAACCATCTCCATAAATCTTACCTTTCTAGCATCCCGAAAACTCTTAAGCTTACTTAGAAACCATTCCTCTCTATAATCTATAAAATAGCCCAGGATATGAATCTCTTTACCTTTGTAAGAGGAAGAGAGTTCAATTCCGGATATAAACTCGATATCAATCTCATTAGCTGCTTTAAAGGCTTCATCTAGTCCATCTACAGTATCGTGGTCTGTTATGGAGATACAGCTTAAGGATAGATCTTTGGCTTGCTTTAAGATCTCAGTAGGGGTAAATGTGCCGTCTGAATATATTGAGTGTAAGTGTAAGTCGGCCTCTTTATTCATTTAAAAACTCTAATTTGCTGGAGACTTCTAAGTGCGCTATCTTATCAAGTATTCCATTTATAAACTTACCGGAATCCTGGTCACCGTACTTCTTAGCCAGCTCAATAGCCTCATTAATACTAACCTTGGGAGGGATATTACTGCAGAAGAGAAGCTCATAGCCGGCAAGGCGAAGAATATTTCTATCAATTGCCGCCATCCTATCAAGCTTCCAGTTTAAAGCATGCTTTGTTATCAACCCATCTAAAACTGATATATTATCTAAAGTATTAGTAGTGAGTTCCTGAGCAAACTTTTTGATATCCTTATCTCTCTCTCTTCCTAAGATATCGTCTAAGACTTCAGAGAGAGGCTCTTTGGATATATCTACCCTATATAGAGCCTTCAATGCAATCTCACGTGATTTAGTGCGCTTACGCATAAGAACCCCTATTATGAAACAAGATTGTGGACTATTTAATCTTCTTATAAAGATTGGCCATCTCAATGGCTGAGAGTGCAGCATCTCTGCCCTTATTGCCATCTTTTGAACCCGCTCTCTCTATAGCCTGCTCCAGAGTCTCTGATGTTATAACACCAAAGCTTACAGGAATATTTAAATCGGTATTCAATTTAGCTATCCCTTTAGATACCTCGGATGCAACATACTCAAAGTGAGGCGTCTCACCGCGTATTACAGCGCCGAGACAGATCATTGCGTCATATTTTTTCTTCTTAGCAATCTGATTAACAAGACCGGGGATCTCAAAAGAGCCCGGGCAATAGTAAGTCTCTATATCTTTATCTTCTACTCCATGGGCAATCAGTGTATCTACTGCACCGCTTAGGAGCCCCGATGTAATAAACTCATTAAATCTTGAGATCACAATACCGAACTTCAAACCTTTTGCTATTAGACCTGCTTTTACTTCTTTCATATCTCTTTCCTCCTTTATACATTCTTTAAATCATGCCCTAGCTTGCTCTTTTTTGTCTTAAGATACCTTGCGTTTGAGGGATTGGGCTCTACCTCAATATCGACCCTCTCTACTATCTCAAGACCGTAACCTTTTAAACCCACAATCTTGCGGGGATTATTTGTAAGAAGTCTTATATTCTTTAAACCTAAGTCGACCAAAATCTGTGCGCCTATACCATACTCTCTTAGGTCGGCTCCATGACCCAAAGCTTCGTTGGCTTCTACTGTATCTAAGCCTTTATCCTGAAGAGCATAGGCCTTAAGCTTCTCAACAAGTCCTATTCCTCTTCCTTCCTGATTCATATATAATATCACACCTTTCCCGTCCTTGGCTATCATATCCATCGCTTTATGCAACTGCTCTCCGCAGTCACAGCGCAAGGAGTGAAAGATATCCCCCGTAAGACACTGTGAGTGGACTCTAACTAATGTCGACTCTTGATCTAAAGGCTGCTCATTATCCCTTGTCGGCATAACAAGAGCAAGATGGTAACCATTATCTATCTTATCATTGTAAAGATACAACTTAAACTCACCAGCTGATATAGGCATCTCTGTTACAAGGACTCTCTCAATCAGCCTCTCTCTCTTTCTTCTATACTCTATTAGATCCTTTATAGTCGCAATCTTAAGGTCATGCTTCTTGGCTATCTTAAGCAGCTCCGGAACCCTTGCCATAGTCCCATCCTCATTCATGATCTCACATATCACCCCAGCCGGATAGAGACCTGCTAAACGCATCATATCAACGGCAGCCTCTGTATGGCCTGCTCTAACTAATGCCCCTCCGTCTTTTGCTCTTAGAGGAAATACATGGCCGGGTTTAATTAAATCTTCGGGTTTTGTATCTTCAGCTGTTAAAACATTGACTGTATGGGCCCTATCATGGGCCGATATTCCAGTTGTAACATTATTGGCACTATCACAGGAGACAGCCCAGGCAGTCTTAAACTTATCCTCTGATGAGAGGTGCATTGGCCTTAAATCCAGCTTGTCCAGCCTCTCACCCTCCATTGGAACGCAGATCAAACCCCTGCCGTGGGTAGCCATAAAGTTGATATGCTCCGGCTTTACATGGCTAGCTGACATGATAAAATCACCCTCATTCTCCCGATCTTCATCGTCAACAATAATCACAACTCGGCCCAAAGAGAGCTCTTCTAAAATATCCTCAATTTTACTAAAATCCTGTTTATCTGTAGTCATATCTGTAGATTCTATGATAGAAAAGAGACTCCGTCAAATTAATACTTTATTTTACAAGTTCAGCTTAAATCTTCTTTTATCTTTACAATCTTACCTTTTAAATCAACTATATCTTCTTTGGCAACCTTCAAAGTTCGTTTTAGATTTACCCCAAAGTATCCATGAATAAGTATATCTCGCATACCGGCAATCTGTTTCCACGGTATATCTGGATATTGATCCCGAAATTCCTGAGGAATACTTTTAACAGCCTCACCCATAATCTCTAACCGCCTTAAAACAGCATCTTGAACTTGGGTATTATTGTAAAAGTCATTCTCACTATTAAGGCTTTTCATATACTCTTCTATCTTTGAGATAGCCTCTGAAATATCTTCAATATATACTCTGACATCTCTCTTCATAATAACACTACCTGCTCTTTCAGTATTCTCTCTCTTAGAATAGGCTTAAGGGTATCATATTCTACTAAATCTACTTTTCGCTCTAAAGTTTCTTCAAGTTTTTGTTTAAGTTCTACAAAACCAAGCAAGCTAACATCTGACTTAATATCTATTAAAATATCGATATCGCTATTCTCTTTCATCTCATCTCGAACAGAAGAGCCGAAAAGAGCCACTTTTTTAACTCCATAATTTTGCAAAATAGGAAGAATTTTTTGTTTTATTGCTTCAATATTTTCTTTCATAGCTCTTCTCCTCGCTTAATCGTTCTGACTCTTGGATTCTGATTTTATTAAAATAGTATAAGCAATGTCAACCTTTCTTGCAAGGTTATCTTACCTGAAAGATCCACAATCTATGTACTATCGCAATCTCTTCTCTAATAATTCTACAGATAACTCCAACGCATCTGTTATCTTTCTAAAAGTCCTTAAAGATATATTGAGATAGCCTCTCTCTAGGAATGATATAGTCTGCTGCGATACTCCTGATTTTTCAGCTAATTCAGCCTGAGTTATATTTTTCTTCTTTCTGTACTCTCTAATTTGATTACATATTCTCTGGATCTCAATATCTGTATTCTTCAATCTCTTGGGAGTTGTTTTTATCATACTCTTATCAGTGGTCTTTAAAACAGCTCTGTAGATTTCATCCCAGAATATAATCCTCTGATTATTCCATTCATCAAGCCGCATTCTTCTTTTTATCTTCTGCCAATTTCTAACAAAACTTATCTTATCGATATAGCTGTTAAAGACCAGGCTTGGCTTATTTGTCCTTGCGAGCAAGAGCGCAGCCATATGGCAATACTTGGGATTTAAATCATCTTTAAGTATTTTTTTTAACTCCTGTTTATTAATATCTCTATCCCAAAATTTAATATCATCATCCATATAGCACCTCAAATAATCTGCTCGACTATTTTACTAACTTCTAATTTAAAATGACGCTCCATTGCAGTATAATCAACTAACTTATCTGTTATCAGTTCATTTAATCCAAGTTTGATCATTATTCTATTGTAGCTTCGATACCAGATAATGATATTCTCTCTCTGCCCTTGATTACAATATAGCATTAGAAACTTTGATATAGGCATAAACGTTGTTGATAAGAAATAGAGATCAAAAAAATCTTTGGCCTCTTGCCTGCCTCCAACTATCCTACCTCTTCCTGTAGAATCTAGGTTTTGTGAGACTCCGCTAACTGCATATATCTTTTTTAGATAGATATCCTCTAAAGATGATACAGGAATACCATTAACAATATTCGGCTCCTTAATCAGCTTAAACGTATCTTCGATGAAATCTATTTTTAAAGAAATACCTTTATCTGCTTCTAGAAAATAGACCATGATTTTAGCTCTATCTTCTTGAGCCCTCTCTGCGCTTAACTCTATATTCAGTTTAATTAAACCACTTAACTCTTCCATCAGCCTATTAACTTTTACTCTAGAGAAATCTTGAGTAAAAAAATCTAAATCAAAAGAGTCTCTATGATGATAATAGAATAAAGATAGACCGGTCCCACCTGCTAGATAGAACCCATCTAGTCTATCCTTAAGAAGATTTAGCACTCTATCTCTTAAATCTAATATATTCCTCATAACTTAAATATACATACAAAAGTTGATAATGTCAAGTATTTTACTACTATTATCTGTATTTATAATATCAAACCTTAGGACAGAATAATTAAATACTAGGAATTAAACCTCAGTACTTGATGATGCTTGTAATAGGGTAACCCTTTAGCTTCTCCCTACCCCCTAAAAACTCAAGCTCAATAAGAAATGCAATGAGAGTTACCTCTGCACCTATTTTTTTAATCATGCTTGCTACCGCAGCTGCAGTACCGCCTGTAGCAAGTAAGTCATCTATTATTAATACACTCTCATTAGAAGATAATGCATCACGATGTATCTCTAAGGTATCCTGACCGTATTCAAGCTCATAAGTACATGAGATGGTATCGGCCGGCAGCCTCCCTTTCTTACGCACCGGAACAAAACCAATCTCCATCTTATAAGCCAATGCTGCACCTAAGATAAATCCTCTAGATTCAATAGCAACGATCTTATCAAATTCATAATCTTTGATTAGATCATATAGAGCATCAATTGAGGAGGAGAAAGCGCTGCCGTCTTTAAGAAGAGTGGTTATATCTTTAAAACCTATTCCTGGCTTTGGAAAATCTTTTACTTCTCTAATATATGAACTTAAATCCATTATCTCTTCTTCTTTTTTTTAGCTCCGCCCTTAACTACTTTAGAGCTCTTCTTAATTACTCTCTTAGCAATCTTGGGTTTTACCTTAATTGATTTCTTAGCCTTAGCGGCCTTTCCTAATTTAGGGCTCTTCTTAATCACCTTCTTCTTAATTGCTTTCTTGGCCTTAGCGACCTTTCCTATTTTAGCTTTAGCTTTAACCTTAGTTTTAACCTTAGTTTTAACCTTTTTTTCTATAGTCTTAGACTTTGGCTTACCCTTCTTAGTAGCTTTAGTCTTCTTGACC
The DNA here is from genome assembly GCA_030765335.1 of Candidatus Kaelpia aquatica. Taxonomy (NCBI): domain Bacteria; kingdom Pseudomonadati; phylum Candidatus Omnitrophota; genus Candidatus Kaelpia; species Candidatus Kaelpia aquatica. The sequence continues at coordinate 21,897 of JAVCCU010000034.1, forward strand.
ACTTTAGTTTTTTTAGTCTTAGACTTCTTAGGTTCAATACTGCTTAGAGCCTCTTCTTCTTTCTTCTCTGTTCTCATTAAAGGCTTATCTGAGGTTATAATCTCACGCATCTTAAGCAGCGCCTCTTTCTCAATCTGTCTCACACGCTCTCTTGTGATATTAAACTTTCTTGATATCTCAGCCAATGTCTTTGGAAGTCCGCTCTCAAGACCGAACCTTAATTTAATAATACTTCTAGAGCGTTCATCCATGAAAAGAAGCAGCTCCGCAACCTCCTCTTTCTCAAAGAGATTGACAAGCTCATCTACTGCCTCTATCTCATCATCCTGTAAGAGATCTATGAATTCGATATCACCTTCTTCGCTTACACGCCTATCCAGTGAAGAGGCATTGTACTGAGCCTTCTTAAGTTTATGAACCTTAGAGACCTTACATCCTAAGGATTTTGCAATCTCTTGATCAGTAGGTCTGCGTCCATATTTTTGTGTGAGCTTCTCCTGAGCCTTACGCATCTTATGCAGGAGTTCAGTCATATAGACCGGAATTCTAACAACTCTGGATTGATTAGCAAGGCCTCTTATGACATGCTGCCTTATCCACCAGGATGCATAGGTTGAGAACCTAAAGCCCAACTCGACTTTAAACCTGCTCAATGCCTTCATAAGACCGATATTGCCTTCTTCGATTAAGTCAGGTAAGGACATACCTAACCTCTCATACTTCCTGGCTACTTTAACAACAAGGCGCAGATTGCTTCTAATAAGCTTAATCCGCGCCTTTTCGTTTCCTTTCTGTGCTTTTATAACCAGCTCCCTCTCTTCATCAAAAGAGAGAACCGGAATATTTCTTATCTCCCTAAAATAGTCTTTTAATACATCAAAACTCATATAGGTTTTTAACTAAGCGCTGCTTGCGCAGCAGCAAGTTTAGCTATCGGAACTCTATAGGGTGAACAGCTGACATAGTTCATTCCAACCTTATGGCAGAATGTAACAGACTCCGGCTCACCGCCATGCTCTCCGCAGATTCCAACTTTTAACTTTGGATTTATCGATCTTCCCTTCTCGATGCCCATCTTAACCAACTGACCGACTCCAATCTGATCTAAGACCATAAAAGGATCTTCTTTTAAGATCTTATTCTCAATATATACAGGTAAGAACTTTGCAATATCATCGCGTGAGAAACCAAATGTCATCTGAGTGAGGTCATTTGTTCCAAAGCTAAAGAATTCAGCCTCAACAGCTATCTCATCTGCTGTTAAAGCTGCTCTGGGGACCTCTATCATGGTTCCGATAGTATACTTTAACTCAATACCAAGTTCTTTCTGTACAGCTTCTGCTACTTCAATTACATCTCTCTTTAAATCTCTTAACTCATTTACATGTCCCACTAGAGGTATCATAACCTCTACTATGGCATTCTTACCAGACTTCTGCACCTGGCCTTGAGCTTTAAATATCGCCTCTGCCTGCATTTTATAGATCTCAGGATAGGTTATACCTAAACGGCATCCACGATGTCCAAGCATAGGGTTGAACTCTTTTAACTGTTCAACCTTCTTCTTTAACTCTCTCTTCTCGATTCCTAAATCCTTCGCAACTCTTTCAATATCTTCATCGCCCTGAGGTAAGAACTCATGTAGAGGTGGATCAAGGAGTCTTATCGTAACAGGTAAGCCATCCATAACCTCAAAGATACCTTTAAAATCACCCTGCTGAAGCGGAAGAAGTTTTGAGAGTGACTCTCTTCTTGCCTCTTCGTTATCTGCAAGTATCATCTTACGTACCGCTCTGATCCTATCTTCACCAAAGAACATATGCTCTGTACGGCATAGACCTATACCTTCAGCTCCAAACTCAAGAGCAACTTTAGCATCTTCAGGAGAATCAGCATTTGTTCTAACACCTAAAGTCTTATATTTATCGACCCAGCTCATAAGTATTTTAAAGCCGCCGCTGACCTCAGGCTCAATGAGCTTAACCGCACCTTGGATAACATCACCTGTTGAACCATTAAGAGTAATGATATCACCCTTATTTATCTTTAGTTCACCAGCTGTAAAATACTCTTCTTCCTCATTTATAGAGATAACAGTGCAACCTACAACACAGCACTTACCCATACCTCTGCCTACAACAGCAGCGTGGGATGTCATACCGCCTCTTGCTGTTAAGATGCCTTCAGCTGAAGCCATACCGCCAATATCTTCAGGTGAGGTCTCAGAGCGGACAAGTACAACCTTCTCTCCATTCTTAGCCATCTCTATTGCATCATCAGATTCAAATACAACCTTTCCCACTGCAGCACCAGGTGATGCCGGAAGACCTTTAGCAACAACAGTAACACTCTCCTTAGGGTCTATCATAGGATGCAAAAGTCTATCTAACTGATCAGGCATAACCCTCATAATAGCAGTCTTCTCATCAATTAATCCTTCATTGACCATATCTACTGCAACATTTACAGCAGAGAGCGCAGTACGTTTACCTGTTCTGGTCTGTAATAGAAACAATTCATTATCTTCAATTGTAAACTCAACGTCCTGCATATCCTTATAATGAAGCTCAAGCTTATCAAAGATAGCTGTTAACTCTTTATATATTACCGGCATCTCTTTCTCTAGGTCTGCTAAAGGCTCAGGAGTCCTGATACCTGCAACAACATCTTCACCCTGAGCATTAATAAGAAACTCACCATAATAGACTCTCTCGCCTGTTGAAGGGTCTCTTGTAAATGCAACTCCGGTACCTGATGTATCACCCATATTACCAAATACCATAGTCTGTATATTTACAGCTGTACCTAAATCATGTGGAATCTTATTTAGATCACGGTATGTATTTGCACGTTTGTTGCCCCAGGATTTAAAGACAGCATTAGCAGCCTCAACCAGCTGATCCCAAGCCTGATCAGGAAAATCCTTAGCGGTCTCTTCCTTAACAAGAGCTTTATACTCAACTACAAGCTCCTTTAAATCTTCGGACTTTAACTCTGTATCGATTTTAGCATTCTTATCTTCTTTCTTCTTCTCTAATAGCTTCTCAAACTTACTATGCTCAATCTCAAGCACTACACTTCCAAACATCTGAACGAATCTTCTGTAAGAATCATATGCAAATCTTGGATTATCAGTCTTCTTAATTAGACCTATAACAGCATCATCATTTAAACCAAGATTTAAGATTGTGTCCATCATTCCAGGCATAGATACCCGTGCGCCTGATCTAACAGAGACAAGAAGAGGGTTCTCTTTATCGCCAAAACCCTTACCTGTTACCTCTTCTAAGTTTTTAATAGCTCCTTTAAGTTCATCTTCTAACCCTTTAGGCCACTCCTGGTGTTCTGTATAATAGTTGCACCCCTCTGTTGATATTGTGAAACCCGGGGGAACCGGTATCCCAAGATTGGTCATCTCTGCTAAGTTTGCACCCTTCCCACCTAAGAGATTCTTCATCGTAGCATCTCCATCTGACTTTCCTGGTGAGAAAGAATAGATATACTTACTGCTTATTGCTGCATCTGTTTTTGTACTAGGCTGACTTTGCATCTTTTAATACCTCCATTTCCTTTGGATTTAAAACCCTTTCTGTTAACAGCTTATTAACTTCAAAGAGAAGCAGTTTTCTGTTCTCTCTTAACTCTTGATCGTCCACGTTAACCAAGACCTCGCTAAAAAACCTATCTATTATACCATAAAAACTCTTTCCGTACAAAATAGTTGCTTTATCATACTCTCTTTTATCTACTCTCTTTAATATCTCATCTTTACTCTCTAAATATACCTCATAGAGTTCCTTCTCTTCTCTCTCTTTAAGCAGACCCTCTTTAAGCCTTAAAGATTTAAGCTCTCTCTTATCTTTTACTATCCTCTCTGTCCTCTCAGCAACCTTAAGAGCTTTATAGAAGTCTCCCTTATCATAGATATTAGTAAGCTGCTTTAATCTTAAATAGACCTCAGATGGAACCTTGAAATTAACACTTGATACAGCCTCTACTAAATCAGATGCTACACCAATATCAGCCATTAAGACAGAGAACCTCTCTCTTCCAATTGATAAGAAGATATTTTTTACCCTATCATAATCTTCACTTAAGCTATTCTCAAAAAGCATAAAAGTTAATGAGAATAGATTTTCAAGTGAGATCTCAAGCTGATATTGAATAAGTATCCTTACAATCGATTGGATCTGACGCCTTATCGTAAAAGGATCCATACTTCCTGAGGGCACTATACCAATACCTAAGAATCCAACTACGTTGTATAGTTTATCAACCAATGATAATAACGCCCCTAACTCTGTATTGGGAAGAGTATCATCATTGCTCCTTGGCTTATAGTGCTCTGATATTGCAGCAGCTACTCCCTTACTCTCTTTCTGATGCTTAGCGTAGATACCGCCCATAACACCTTCAAGGGAAGGGAACTCATAGACCATCTTTGTCAGTAAGTCTGCCTTAAATAGCTCAACTGAACGGATAAGATCATCTCTCTTTTTATTATCAAAGTTAAGTATCTTTGATATCTCAAGAGTCATCAGCTTAAGCCGTTTGGTCTTATCCAGCAATGTTCCTAATTTATTATGTAAGGCTATACCCTCTAACTTCTCTATTCTACTATCTAAAGAACTCTCTATATCCTCATTATAAAAAAGAACTGCATCTTTAAGGCGGGTATCTAAGACAAACTCATAGTGTCCTCTTATAGAACTAGTATTTTTAGGGCTTAAATCTAAGATAGCTAAAAATTGATTGGCTAACTTAGAATCTTTATCAACTAAGGCAAATACTCTCTGATACTTGGCCATAGAAGCTAAGAGAACTACTTCAGGGAGCCCTAGATAGCTCTTGTTGAAGCTGCATCTTATAACAGTTGGGCTCTCAACTAAATTAGCCACCTCAGTTAATAGCTCACCAGGAGGATACAGCAAGAGTCCTGCTCTCTTGGCCTCTTGATCTAAAATCTTTTTAATCCTCTGCCCTCTCTCTAAAGGAGAGAGTATGATTCCTCTCTCTTTTAATTCCTTAAGATAGCTATCCCTTGATCTTACTTTTATTTTTTTAAACTCTGCGCCCTCTCTTAGTAAGGTAAAATCAGATGATTTAATACCTTTAAAATCTGCTCTTACGATAGTAGCTCCAAATATTATAAGGATAGATCTTATGGGGCGGGTAAACTTAAACTCTGAGCTATCCCACTTCATATATCTTGGAACTGATATAGCAGATATCACATCAAGTAAGATATCTTCTATTATTCTCTCTGTCTTCTTAGCGGACTCTTTTTTCTTTATAAATAGATAGTTACCTCTATCTGTAGACTCTATAAATGCATCGCTGATAGAAACACCTTGAGATTTAACAAAGCCGCAAAGAGCCTTGCTGGGCTTATTATCTTTATCATAGGCTATTCTCTCGCTAGGTCCCTGAACAGTAACCTCTTGAGATAGGCTCTCTCTACCAAGCTCACCAAATAAGACCAAGCGTCTTGATGTTGCAGCTGCCTGGATATTTTTATTTACAACTCTAGCCTCATCCAAAGCTTTTATAAAATTATCCTTAAATTGTTCAGATATTGATTCTATTAGATTCGATGGCAGCTCTTCAACGCCAAGCTCTATTAAAAAGTCGGATTTAGGAGACATACTAGGATTCCTGCCTCTTAAGATAGAGACCGGCACAGCCCTTTGCTCTCTTTCTAATTGAGGTAATATAGTTCTGACGCTCTGTAACTGAGAGCGCACCTCTAGCATCTAAGATATTGAATATATGAGATAACTTTAAGACCATCTCATAGGCTGGATACAAGAGTCCCTCTTTAAGCAGATTATCGCCTTCTTTTTCAAAGATAGAGTATATCTTCTTATAGCTCTCTATATCGGCAAGTTTAAAGTTATAACTACAGAGCTCTCTCTCACGCTCACTATGTAAGTCTCCATACTTTACTCCAGGAGACCAGATAAGCTCTGATATCTCTAGGGTATCTTGTAAATACATTGAGAGCCTCTCAAGTCCATATGTTATCTCTACTGTTACATCATTTAAATCAAATCCGCCGATCTGCTGAAAATAGGTAAATTGAGTGACCTCAAGGCTATCCAGCCAGACTTCCCAGCCTAAACCCCAGGCGCCAAGCGTGGGTGACTCCCAATCATCTTCAACAAACCTAAGGTCATGCTCCTCTAGCTTAAAGCCCATAGCCTTTAAGCTCTTTAAGTAAAGCTCTTTGACATTATCTGGAGAGGGCTTGAGTATTACCTGATATTGATAATAAGAACTTGCTCTTAATGGATTATCCCCATACCTTCCATCAGTTGGTCTGCGGGAGCCTTGAACATAGGCAAATCTCTTAGGATCTTTATCTAAAGAACTAAAGAAAGTAGCTGGATGGAACGTCCCTGCGCCAACCTCCATATCATAAGGCTGGATAATAGAGCAGCCCTGCTTACTCCAGAAAGAGTTAAGTTTGGCTATAATCTCCTCAAAGGTAGGGGTATTTTTCTTCATCTGTTGTTAAATCTTAACAAAAGAGAGGCTCTTTTAAAATAAAAATAATTTTAGAAGTTAACTAAGCAGCTTAGATACTATTAAAAACTATATTAATAATCACTCAATAACACTTATAATCTATCTTAAAGTAAAATAACTGTTTCACTAATCTTGTTTTCTTTAGCCAAAGCATAGAGCTGTTCTTTAGTTATCATATCTTAATATAACATTTCATTTTTTCTACAACACTATTAAACTGCCTTGTTTTTGGATATTTAAAGAGAAAAAAGTGCTCTCTTTCTTAATCTCTAGAATATCCCTTATGGTCTTAATAGTAAAAAAGATGCCTGAATCATATATTTTCTTTGTTAAAATACCTGAATCGTATCTTTCCTTATACTACATATATTATGTAGTATAAGGAAACTTGTAAATAATAATTATTTTATTTTCGAAGAGATTCAAGTGACAGCATGCAAACAATCTAATCCTGAACAAATTGTTAATACGATTCTCATCTGTCCAAAAATACAGTTTAACATGCTCTTTTATTTTTATTTTGCTTATTCATTTTTACGCAAAGCCCTCACTGCAAAAATAGATTCTTATATCAATGCCTAGAGAGATACTGTATTCATACTATTATTAACTTCCATGCTAACATCTTTGTTTGTTTTTCATAATACAAATAATAAAAAATTATATCTCTTGTTAATAGATTGAAGTTGTAATTATATTTTTAGTTAAAAATAACTAAAAAAAGAAATATCAGACTTAAGGAAATCTTATTGAACAACAGAACATTCTTTGCATTGAATACTTACAAGCCTGTAAAAAATTCTTAAAAACCAGCCGAATACTCTATTTTTTGTTTTTCATAGTTTTTCATATTATCCAAAAATACTCTTCATCCCACCTAAGATCTCATTAAATGGTACGACATTAATTTGGCTATGAATAGAATACCGTTTTTCCCCAGGATAGATGACAGCAATGCGCTCAAGTTTTAAATCCTCTAGTGCATTCTTCATAGATGGAGTTATAGTCGGAGCATCCGCCCGTTTAATTTCAACACCGTACATCCTCCCGCCTTTATTAAACACCAAATCAATCTCCGCCCCTTGATGTGTTGCCCAGAAATATGGATGGTCAATATCCAAAGTGCGGATCAATTGCTCAATAACTAGACCCTCCCAAGATGCTCCGTATGTTTGATGCCGTAAAATTTCAGCTTCCGTCTTTAACTCTAAAAAGGAATTTAATATTCCCGTATCTCGAATATAAACTTTAGGTGACTTAACCTGACGTTTTTTAATATTCACATGCCATGGATGAAGTTGGCGTACCATAAACACACCTGTAAAGATATCCAGATATCTTCTGACTGTTGGCTCTGAAATACCTAACGAAGAAGCAATTGGCGCCGCATTCCATATTTGACCATGGCTATTTGCCAACATAGCCCAAAAACGATGCAGCGTCACAGATGAAAGCTCAATTCCCTGTTCACGCAAATCACGCTCAAGAAATGTTTTAATAAAACTTTTCCTCCAACTAAAGCTGTCAACGTCGTTCTTAGCCAAGAATGATAAAGGGAACCCTCCTCTTAACCACAGCAAAGAGGCTTTCTTTTCACCAACTTCGGCAAGATCAAATCCACCCATTTCAATTAATTCTAATCGTCCTGCAAGAGATTCTGATGACTGCCGTAAAAAACCGGGGGATGCGCTTCCGAGAATTAAAAATTTTGCAGGTAACGGTTTGCGGTCTAGAAGCACCCGCAAAAGAGGGAAAAGTTCAGGACGTTGCTGCACCTCATCAATAACAACCAATCCCTTTAAAGACTCAAGAACCCCCTTCGGATCAGCCAAAGCAACGAGACTACTTTGATCTTCAAGATCAAAATAGTTAGGAGAGTGAATATTGACTAATTCCCGAGCTAGTGTTGTCTTGCCAGACTGGCGAGGTCCTAAAAGCGCAACCGCCCGGCTTCGATCAAGCGCATTTTTAATAAAATTTATGTATTCACTTCTTTCAACCATGTTTTAAATATACCATGATATTCAAAATTGTCAACTTCTTATTTCATGGTGTTACTTTTAAAAGAAATCCCCGCTCACATATAAAACAAAGTAGATTATTTACCTTAAACCCGCATTCTCTATTTTAGAGATTAGCTAAAAACATTATATATAGACAAAATTAAGCTTTACTGAAAACATAAAATCCATACCCTAATTGTTACAAGAAATTTATACCATAGTCTAAATAAATACCAAGATTTTTCTACTTTGGATAAAATTATTCTTAGAATAAGAATCGATAGAATTGCTAACGTATAAGGATTGTAACCATATGATATTCCAACTGATAATAAAGACTCCGCGGTGACGCCGTCAACTAGATGATTATTGAGTTCTCTCAATAAGTGGGCACTCTGTGGGCCAACGTCTGTACCTCTACTACTATTGAGGCGCAATAAGCTGACTCAACTCGAACACCCTAATAATAAATTTGACTCAAATTTATACTAGCCAACTAGCGCTCATCGCAGAGACAATATTATTATAATACAGTTAATTTTAGAGTCAAGAATGGTTTTAATTTTTGGTTTTATTATCAGACTTAAATTGGATGTTATCCTTTTAACACTCCTATTGGTTTCAACTTTACTACAGATTTTACTAAACCAAAATCACTTATAGTCTTCGCTACTATATCTAAATCTTTATACCCTTCAGGAGATGCTCCGCTTATATCACCATCACCCATACGCTCTATATGCACACCTTCTTCTCTAAGCAAATTATATACATCTTCATTTGTCGTCATCTCTTTAATCTCTTTTTTACTAATCCTTCTGCCAGTACCATGATTAACTGAAAATAGAGATTTAGAACTTTCATCTTTTGCTGCACATATATAAGACCCGGCAGTCATAGAGCCCGGCAAAGGCACAGGCTGACCTGTCTTGCTATACAAAGAATGTGATTTAATAAATGAAGGCCCAAGTGCTAAGCTAGCTCCATTTCTATGCACCCAGAACTTTCTACCACCTAAATCTTCTTGTTTTATTATTTTGTGAGCTACGTCTATAAGTATCTCCATCTTTACGTTCTTATCTATGTACTTAACCACAATATCTTGAACTAGTTTATAGGCTAAGACTCTATTTACAAAACCATAGTTTGCTGCTGCATAAGCACAAGAAATATATCTTCTTGCTTCATCTGAATCAGCTTCTATTGCAAAAGGCGAAGAATGGGTATTAAAATAAGCCGATCTTCTCTTAGAATACTTCTTTATATTTAAAGTGAAATGATATCTATGTTTTCTTATTAATTCCTTTAAACTCAGATCTTTTCTATCCATAAAATACTTACCAATTCTGCCGCCAAATGCTCCCGGCTCACCATGAATCATAAATATTATCTGATCCTTTTCTATGCCCCAAGTTTTAGCAATGTCATTATCTATAACTTTACTAACTCTACTCATCTCAAGAAAATGATTTCCAACCCACATTGAGCCAAGCTTTTTAAATCCTCCTTGATAAACATCGGATGGAATATTGTTTAATACCTCTTTAAATGTAAAATCGGTATTTTTAAAGAAAGATCCCTCATCTTCGATATTTTTCTGGTCTGAATCACTTAATCCAACCCTATCTTTAGCCCATTCAACACCCTTATAGATAATGTCATTTAAATCAACTCTACTAATCTGCCAATAACTATTTTTACGATCTGAAAAAGCGTCCTTAAGATGCTTGTATATTAAGCTAATCTTATTGTGATCAAGATCTTTATAATACAAAGAGGTTTTAATAACTGTTATACCGCAATTGAAATTACTCTTAATTGCTATAGGGTATATTAAATCATCAGTATCAAATACTACTCCTGTTGGAATAATCTCTTTTGATTTAAAGGATAAGTCGGGAAATACAGACACACTCTTTACTCCTTCCCATTTAGATATTGTCTTAATTTGATTTATTACACTGATATCAGGAGCCAAGCTATCGTTTAAGAAAAATTTGACTCTATTCATAGTTTTAATAATGTCTCTTTAAGTCTCTCTACATTCTTATCTAAACCTTCAGATTTAACCATTCCAACCTCATAACAGCGAACATTTGAAAGCAATGCATCTAAGACGCTTTTTCTAGATTCTGACAAGTTAAAATCCGGAACCAACCAATTGTAAAGGCTACTATACTCCATATAATTATTCAATTCTGCAGGAATAGAACTTGAGATAATTGCCTTATTAACTGCTTCTAATGTATTCAACTCTCTTATGGTAAACTTTGAACTAAATTGAGGAAATATAAGTATATCTGGTTTAAAATTTTTAACATCATCTACTGTATTAGGGCTGTAAAAACTTTTACTGACTTTAAACCTATCTATTTTGTTGAACTTATCTCTCCATAATAATTCACTCTCATTTTTATGTATTCTCACTAATTCATAGCAAGGATAGACTCTCTCCTTATCATAAAAGATAAGATTATCAGAGATAAATCGTGAATCTCTATTCTGTAATAAAGATAAAGCCAAACTAGTCTTTCCTATTCCCTCCAAACCACAAATTATTAAACCAATATTATTAAATTCAACTGCTGAAGCATGTAATATATGGGTCTGTTTAAAATATTCTAAATACCAAAAAAGAGTATAATATAAAATAGGATATGTGATTGCGAAAAACAGCTCTTCTTGAGACCTACTAGGCAAAGCATACCTCATAGAATCCTTTAAAAACTTTCTAATCATAACAGCATTTAAGAATATTTCCCTATCTCCTAATGTAAGATCTAACAAAACCTTCTTTTTATTATTAACCTTTTTAAGAGCTGCTATTCTATTATTTGCAATAAATGTACCAGGTCCAAGCATATTACCATCTAATAAACTCTTGAGTTTTAAAAAATACTCATTAAAATTATTACTACACCAATTAATATTTATAGAGATTTGAGGTTTTTTAGATAGATTTGATTGCACTACAATCTTATTAAAATATACTTTCAGATAATCCAAATACCTAGAATGATTAGCATTTAACTCTACTATTAATCCACCTATATCGATAGTCAATGGATATACATTTTTCTTAATATATCTATAGCCTATCTTTTGACCTAGAATATCTTCCATCATACTTCTATATTGTCTAGTAATTAAATCCAAACCAAAATTTTTAACTTTATTTGACCCGTTTTTTACAAGATCATCTCTGTAATCATTATCCTTTAAAACTTTAATAACCCCAGCTGCGATACTATCTATACTATAAGGATTTACAAGCTCTGCAGCCCCTTCAGCAATCTCTCTCATTGAAGAAATATTAGAGGTTACTACTGGAGTACCGCAAGAGAAAGCCTCTGCAATCGGCAGGCCAAAGCCTTCATAAAAAGAAGGAAAGACTAATACTTTAGCTCCATTGTATAAAAATACTAAATCTTCCTGCTTTACATACCCTAAAGAGATAAGGTCTTCTTTAAGTTCATATGTTTTAATATACTCCTCTACATCCTTATAAGACTTTATATATTTACCAACTACAACAAGTTTAATCTCAGGAAATTTCTCTTTTATCTTAGGAAATGCTTTTAATAGAGAGAGAAGATTTTTTCTAGGTTCAATAGTTGAGACAAAGAGAATATAATCATCTACTATTCCAAGCTTATGGAGTCTCTTCTTTAGCTTATTTTTATCTTCTATTACCTTATACATTGGATCAATTACAGGATATATTACCTTTGTTTTATCCTGAGCATCGGGATAGAATCTTAAGAGATCATTCCTTGTGTTATGGGATACACATACAATACAATCAACATCTTTAATTAATCTAGGTAGTGAACTAAGTACAATACTCCTTGTATCGATTGATGATAACTCCGGAGCAACCAAAGGAATAAGATCATGTATTATTAGAATACTTTTTCCATAAGGCGAGGGCTTAAATCCAAAACTTGAAGTTAGACAGATATCTGCTTTTGGTAAATCTCTTTTATAAACATTAACATACTTAATACTATTAGATTTAATGTTGGGACATCTCTTCTTAAAATCAAAGAATCTTTTTCTATAACAGAGAACTAACTTATGCTCATTAGACCAGGATAGAGAAGCCAAGGCTTTAACTAAAGCAACAGTAAACATTCCAATACCTGTAGAAGAAGATTTTAACGTAGAATTGATATCAATACATATTTTCATAGTAAATAATTACACTAATTGAAGACTGATTTAATAGACACAGGGCTAACAGGCAGGTATCTAATTTTTGATTTCATAATTTAATAATTTTACCATATATTACTTTATTGAAATATTTTAAAATAGCCCAAAAATATAACCTGATATATCCAAAAGACTCATGAAACATCTTAAAATCAGAACTACCATCTTCTCTCTCATGCCAGACAGTAGATATCTCGCTTATCTTATAACCAAAAAGATAAGCTTTTACACATAACTCCATGGAAATCTCAAAACTATCAGAATTGAGCATAATATTATCCAATATATCCTTTTTATACATCTTAAAAGCATTACTACAATCTTTTGTAGGAATATTGATAATCCTACTAAGACTTATTCCAACAAGCCTTGAAAAAAATCCTTTTAAAACCAAGCCTCCATTTCTCTCTCCAGGCTTCATATATCTAGAGCCACAAACCATATCGATATTTTTCTGTTTAAATTTTTCAAATATTAATAGTATATCACTAATATTATCGCATCCATCTGCCATTAAATGCAGCAATAGATCACCTCTTGCCTGTTTAATGCCGAATCTTAAAGCATTGGCAAAACCTGCAGGAGTATTATTAGAGACAACTTCGATATTAAACGTAGTATGATTTTGAGCAAATTCGCTAACAATCTGAGCTGTGGCATCTATTGAATGATCATCTACCACAACAACCTCTTCTATGATCTCAAGTGGTACTTGGTCTACTACATCAGCTAATACCTTGCCTATTAAATACTCTTCGTTGTGAGCAGGTATTATAATACTAACTTTCATTTATTAATTTTATAGATACATACCAATCTATTTTAAAAAACCAAATTAAATACTTCAGGATTATTTTCTGCCCATTTATTTTCAAAAAGAAAATCTACACCTTTGACTCTTAAATCCTTACGCTAAGCACCGCAATCAACATTACCTCTATAATTCCTGCTGGCTTTTATTATAACATTTAACATTATAATCATGATTCCATTCGTAATAGCTATCTTTTTTCCCTACTAGTCCAGCACCCATCCCCAACAAAAACCAGAACAGTGCCGCATCCTGAAAACCCACAATAATAATCGTAGTAGTCAACGCAAGCAATAAGCTGGCAAAAATCCCGCCGCTTAATCCTAATTGAATTGCTCCTACATCCTTATCTTGACATAGCCTTATCGACTTGAACATGTTTTTAAAAAACATAACTAAAATCCACAAAAAGGTAAGTAAACCTATCATCCCGGTTTCAAGGAGAACCTCTAAAAATGCATTGTGGGCATGAAGATGCCTGCTCAATTCCGGCTTATAAAACGAGAGAAGTCTTTCACTTTGCCCTAATCCAGATCCAAAAACCGGAAAATCTTTAAATATTTCTAAGGCTCCTTCATACATCTCTTCTCTTCCTCCCCAGGTAGATATATCAAAAGATGCAATCGCTCTCTGTTTCACTGCTGGTGATAAAAACAAAGCTCCAACAACAAAAATAACCACTATACAAACTGTTATCTTTTTATTCTTCATAAAAGAGACAACTAATAAAGAAACTAATATTGCTGCCCAAGCTGCCCTTGAAAAGTTCGCAAGCAAACAAGAAAATAAAACAATAACACCCATCAAACTGCCCAATCTTAAAAACTTATTTTTTCCAAAAACTCCAATCATAAAGAGCAATGGTATGCCTAACGCTAAATAAGGAGTAAATGCGGTATAAATTCCAAAAGAAGAAAAAAGGCGGGCTGGAGAACGGGAGTAATCCCATACCCCTCCAACACCTAAAATTACACCGCTTAAAATCAAAAAAATGGTTAAAACAATTAAATGCTGCCTATCTTTAACTAAATAACTACCAATTAAAAAAAAGATGAAATAATAGAAATACCGTTCCATAAGAACACCATAACTATGATAAGGATTTAAGCCAAATGCAAGAGAAGCGATTAAAGCTAACCCGAAAAATAATAAAGGTTTGTTTAATACTGTTTTAGAAAATATATGTTCAAAAAATTTAACATTATATTTCAATAAATTTATAATAAGCCATAATAAACCGCCTATAACTAAACAAATCTTTCCTGTTTTACTAAAATAAGGAATAAAAATAATAAATAGTGAAAAAGTTACTAATAATGCTTTTTCTAAATAAAAAATTCCTTTTTTCATTATTTATTTACTCAATCAATTAAAGCTCAATTATCGATAAAATAAAGGCTTGTAAATTATTTCGGTGATTATAACTTTTCATTCGTTGTATTGAAGACTTGACGTAAAGGAGGGGACAATTTCTTGTATTTTCTTTACAATTTTCCGCTCATCTCGTATTTTTATTAATTCTTCTAACTCTTTAATCTGACTTCTTAATTTCTGAGAGTCAAAATTATTAGGCTGAGTAATATAAATCTTATTATGCTTGGTAACCTTATCCCGTTCAGCATCATGCAATGTTTCTTCGCGTAATTTTTCGCCCGGACGCAATCCTGTAAACTTTATAGCTATATCTTTTTCCGGCTTAAGACCGGAAAGAGCAATTAAATTACGAGCTAAATCAACTATTTTTATCTGCTCTCCCATATCTAATATAAATATCTCCCCGCCTTTCCCTATAACTCCGGCTTGTAAAACCAGCCTCACGGCCTCATGCACACTCATAAAATAACGCATTGCATCAGGATGAGTAACAGTAATAGGACCGCCCTCTTCTATCTGCTTTTTGAAAAGAGGAACAACGCTGCCGTTTGAACCCAACACATTTCCAAAACGAACAGCCATAAATTTAGTTCTACTACTTTTTGCCTTTGCCTGCAAAACCATCTCAACAATACGTTTAGTTGCTCCCATTACACTTGTAGGGTTAACTGCCTTATCGGTTGATATTAAGACAAAACGTTCCGCATTATAATGTTCAGCAGCATACATAAGATTTCTGCTGCCAATAACATTATTTCTAAAAGCTGCAGCCACATTTTTTTCCATCAAAGGCACATGTTTAAAAGCTGCGGCGTGAAAAATTATCTCAGGCCTTAATTTAGAGAAAGTATACTTAAGCAGACTAATATCTTGTATATCACCTACAATAGTCTTTAAAGAAAGGTTGGGATAATCATCCTGTAATTCTCTTTCTAAAAAATATATGTCATTTTCATTGTGGTCCCATAAAATTAACTTTTGCGGAAAGAAGCGGGCAATCTGCTTTGAAAGCTCTGAACCTATAGAACCTCCGGCACCGGTTACTAAAACAGTTTTTCCCTCAACATAACTTTTTATTTCATCTTCATCAATATCCACTACCTCTCGCCCCAGAAGATCTTCAGGTTGAACATCTCTTAATTTAATCTCCAAGTCTCCGCTTAAAATCTTATATATTCCGGGCACAATTTTAATTTTAACTCCCTTAATCTGACAATATTCCAAAACATTTCTAATAACTTTTCCTTCAGCGGAAGGAATTGCAATAATGATCTCCTCAATTTGATATTTATCTACTACCTCAGGGATCATCTTCCGGCCTCCTAAGACTTTCACTCCCTGAATTTGCAAATTCCCCTTAGCAACGTTATCATCAATAAACCCCACTACATGAAAATTCATATCGAGATTTCTCTGGCACTCTTTTAACACCAAAATCCCTGCTTCCCCGGCACCCACAATAATAACTTTTTTATTTCTCAATTTTGCCGAAAATCCCTTCTTTTCTCTCAATAACCTCCCGCTTAATCTAAATCCGCTTATTAATATCAAACATATTCCCCAATCTAAAATAAATATTGAACGCGGATAGCCTACCATCCTATTAACAAAAGCTATAATCAAGAAGAAAACTACACTTGCAATACTATTCGCTTTTATAATCTGCCAAAGGTCAAAGACACTCACATACCTTAACGAAGAATGGAATAACCCATAACAGTAAAATACAATTATCTTTACAAGAATTAATACTGGCAATGTTTTTAAGATAAAAAGTGTATATTCAGAAACAGAAAAGTCAAAACGCAGAA
>JAVCCU010000035.1 GCA_030765335.1 Candidatus Kaelpia aquatica
CTATGTCTGAGCAAGTTCAAACAAAAATTATAGAAGCCTTAAATAGTGTGATTAAAACCGAACATAAATCTGTTGACAATGAAGCGTTTAATATATTAGCAGATACGCTTGAGCAGATAGCTCCAAGATAGAATAATAGAATTTGCAATTAAGTTTTGCCCGCTAGAAATAGCGGGCTTTTCTTTTAGCACTAGATATTTCCTCTTGCCATTTTCTGTTACCCTCTTTAAACTAATACAAGTATTTAGCGGGGCGTAGCGCAGCATGGCTAGCGCGCCTGAATGGGGTTCAGGAGGTCGGCGGTTCGAGTCCGCCCGCCCCGATTTATCTTTCAACTTAAGGTTGTAAGATGGTAGCGAGATATGATAGCATATATATAGTGAGTTTAACCTTTCAACAAGAGGAGGCGTAGATGGAAGCATATTGCGTAAAATGTAAAGCCAAGAAGGAAATGCAGGATGGTGAAGAAGTAACTATGAAAAATGGTAGAAAAGCAATGAAGGGAAAATGTCCTGATTGCGGTACATCTTTATTTCGCATTTTAGGATCTAAATAGCGACAGGAAAGTAGTAAGAGTGGATTCATACTGTAAAGCAAGACTCATTGCCGGTCTTACTCAAGATAAGGGCGGCAATGATGTTGTATTAATGCATATAGGTAAATTAGTGAGCTTTGCCGATTTTTTTGTTATCTGCAGCGCTGATTCAGCCCGGCAAGTCAAAGCAATAGTCGATCATGTAATCTCAAGCACCAAAAATAATAAGATTAAAATTTGGCATTCTGAAGGTTATGAGAAGTCTGATTGGGTGCTGCTTGATTATGGAGATATAGTAGTGCATGTATTCACAGAAGAGCAGAGACTATTTTATGAGCTAGAGAGATTGTGGTCTGACCTTCCTTTAGAGCATATTGAGGCAGCTTAATAATTAACTTTTCATTGTTATGTTAAATATAGAAGATAGATTAAAAGAATATCTGGTTGAGATTGCAGCTGGCTGGGGTATTGGCGATTTGGATCTTGAGGTTGGTACTCCTCGCTCTAGGGAGTATGGGGATCTCTCAACCAATATAGCCTTGAAACTATCTAAACCTTTAAAAAAGAGCCCCAAAGATATAGCAGCCAGCATACTACCAAAGCTTAAAGAAGATTTTAAGGATGTTTTTGATAACATCGAGATTGTAGAGCCGGGATTTATAAACTTCTATTTCTCAACGGAGTATCTTTATGGATTTTTAGGGGACATATTAAAAGATGAGAGAGTGTTTTTAAATAATATAGGGAAAGGTAAGAAGGTCCTTATTGAGTTTGTATCTGCGAATCCAACAGGTCCGCTTTCCATCGCTCACGGGAGACAGGCAGCTATAGGCGCTGCATTAGCCAGGATACTTAGCTCTTCGGGTTACAGGGTAGATAGAGAGTATTATGTCAACGATGAGGGTAATCAGATAAATCTTCTGGGCGAGTCTTTACGGGTAAGGTGTTTAGAGCTTCTTGGAAAAGAATCGGAGCTACCTGGTGAAGGTTATCAAGGTGAATATTTAATTGATGTAGCAGAAAAGATAGTGAAGGATGAGAAACTAAGCATAGAAGAGATAGAAAACAGAGAGCTGAATTATTTCTCTGAGTATGCCCTTGAATGGATTCTATCTGGGATTAAAGGTTCTCTTTCTGATTTTGGGGTCGATTTTGAAGGCTGGGTCTCACAGAGAGATATTGCTGCCAAGAGCTCTATGGAAGATGTTATAACCAAGCTTAAGTCTAAGGGTCATATATATGAGCAGAATAAAGCATTATGGTTTAAATCCAGCGATTTTGGCGATAGTCAGGATAGAGTTGTTATTAAACATGATGGAAGTTACACTTATTTTATTGCTGATATTGCCTACCATCTGGATAAATACAAGAGAGATTATGATCTTCTAATAGATATTTGGGGCCCCGATCATCATGGTTATATCAAAAGAGTCGAAGCTGCCTTAGATGCTTTAGGTTATGAGGCAAGGAGACTAAAAGTTTTGATTGTTCAGCTAGCTACGCTATATAGAGACGGCAAGCCTATTAAGCTCTCGACTAGGCGCAATGAGACTATAACCCTAGATGAGGTTCTATCTGAGATTGGTTCTGACGCAACGCTCTTTTTTCTTTTGAACAGAAAACTGGATAGTCATCTTGATTTTGACTTAGAGTTTGCTAAAAAGAAGACCATGGATAACCCTGTATATTATATTCAATATGCACATGCTAGAATCTCAAGTATTATAAGTTTTGCGCAGCAGAATAACATAGATTTAAGAGAGCCTCTATCTTCTGATATAACAGCTAGCTTAAGAGAGTCAGAGGAAAAAGATATCTTGCGCAGCTTGGTGCAGTTTTCTAGAATAATAAAGATAGCTGCTCTTACAATGGAGCCTTCTTTTATTGCGGCATATCTATACGAGCTCGCTCAGCAGTTTCACGGTTTTTATAATAAACATAGAGTTGTTACAGATTCTGCTGCATTGACAAAAGCGCGGCTCTATGTCTGTTCTGCAATCCAAATTGTGCTAAAGAAAGGATTAGGATTGCTCGGGATATCTGCTCCCGATAGCATGTAGCATGTTTAAGACTCTTAAAATATATCTTGGCGAAAGAGTAGATTATAAGAGTTTAGTCAAAAGTTTTAGCGAATTAGGCTATAGAAGAGTAAGCAGCTTAGGCGCTCGAGACGAGTTCTCTTTAAAAGGGTCTAGCATAAGCATATATCCTTCCAGCTATGAGTTGCCATTGCGAATCGAGGTAGATGACGATCTCATATCTTCAATAAGAGTATTTAATCCCCATAGCGGCGATATCTTAGAAGAACATAGGATGTTAATACTCTTACCAGTAAAACTTTCTAAGTTGAAAGATAAGGAGAGTATTTATCTTGAAAGTACACCAATTGAGAGTTTTCTCGACATTAAAAAGGGGGATTATGTTGTCCATATTAATCATGGTGTAGGCAGGTTTCTCGGCATTAAGACCTTAAAAGGAGAAGATTTCTTTTTAATCAAATATTTTGGAGAAGATAGACTCTATATCTCCATAAAAGATGCAGATCTTATTCAGAGATATTTAGGGTTTGGAGGTAGAGCTCCTAAGTTAAGTAAGCTAGGAAGTAAAGATTGGCAGAGTTTAAAGAGCAAGGCCAAATGTGGCATAGAGAGTTTTGCAAAAGATCTGCTAAAAATTCAAGCAGAGAGAACATCTTTAAAAGGATATTCTTTTTCCAGAGATACGGATTGGCAGAATGATTTAAAGAGCAGTTTTCCCTATAGAGAGACTTCTGATCAGCTCAAAGCTATAGAGGAAGTAAAGAGAGATATGGAATCTACTTACGCGATGGATAGGTTAATATGTGGCGATGTTGGTTACGGTAAGACCGAAGTCGCTTTACGTGCGGCGTTTAAAGCTGTTATGGATAATAAGCAGGTCTCAATGCTCGTACCTACAACAATACTTGCTCAGCAGCATTACCAGAGGTTCCTAGAAAGACTTGCACAGTTTCCGGTTAGAGTTGATATGTTGTCAAGATTTAGAACTGGAAAAGAACAAAAAGGGATTCTGGCTGATTTAAAAGAAGGAAAAATAGATATAATTATCGGGACCCATGGGCTGATATCATCAAGTGTTGAGTTTAAGGACCTGGGTTTACTTATAATAGATGAGGAGCAGAGGTTTGGCGTGATTCAGAAAGAAAGATTTAAGCAATACCGTCAGGTGGTAGATGTTTTGACTTTAACAGCAACGCCGATTCCGCGTACGTTATACATGTCGCTTGTTGGTATTAAAGGTATGTCGGTTATAAATACTCCTCCGGAGGAGAGATTGCCGGTTAAGACTTATATCTCTGAATATGACGATAATCTAATTAAGCGTGTTATCAGGAGAGAGCTTAAAAGAGGGGGTCAGGTGTTTTTTGTAAACAACAGGATAAGAGGCATAGAGAGAATGGCAGCAAAATTAAAAAGATTATTACCTAAAGCAGAGATTGCTGTTGCACATGGAAGGATGGAGGAAAGAGATCTTGCTGATATTATGGCGAGATTTTTAAATTCTGAGATAGATGTTCTAGTCTCTACTACTATAATTCAATCTGGAATCGATATCCCCAATGTTAATACTCTGATTATAAATAGAGCAGATATGTTTGGGTTAGCCGGCCTCTATCAGCTTAAAGGAAGAGTAGGGAGATACAATAGGATTGCCTATGCATATTTTTTAATACCCAAGGGCAAGCCTGTCTCAGACGATGCCTCAAGAAGGCTTAAAACTATAATAGAAGAGTCGGATTTAGGCGCAGGGTTTAAAATCGCTATTCGAGATTTAGAGATAAGAGGGGCGGGTAATATCTTAGGGCAAGAACAACACGGATTTATACAGTCTGTGGGCTTTGATCTTTATTGCAGACTTCTTAAGCAGACAATATATAAATTGACAGGAGATGAAATAAAAGAGAAAATATTTAACAAAATCAACAATTGAATGCGGGGGGTTTATGAAAAAGTTTTTAATGGTGCCAGCACTACTTTTGTTAATAGTTAATATCTCCGAGGCTGTTTTAGTGAATAGGGTGGTAGCCGTAGTTAATGGAGAGGTTATAACTGAGTCTGACCTGGTTCGTTTTGCTAAAAAGATAGCTATAGCTCGGAATATAGATTTAGCTCAAATGGATAGAGCAGCAGAGGATAAGGTTGTCAGAGAGTCACTCAATGAGCTGATAGAAGATATGCTGATCCTTTCTTATGCCAAGAGGTTAGGTTTAGGAATAAATGAAAAGGCGGTTGAGAAAAGGATTGCCGTAATCAAAGACGGTTTTAATACCGAGATGGAGTTTTTAAGTAGATTAGAGGGGGACGGCTTAAGCTATGAAAGCCTTTGGCAGAGAATATACAATGATATTCTAAAAACTAAGACCGTTGATTATTTTGTCAAAAGTAAGATAGAGTCCCATCCTCAAGAGATAGAAGAATACTATTTTGCTAACGAGGATGAGTTTATTGCTCCTGAGGCATTCAAGGTTGAAAAAATATATGTTAAAAAAATCGAAAATAGTAAGAATAGAATAGATCAGATAAGATTACTGATTGAAAAAAAGGTACCATTTGAGATTTTGGTTCAGAATCATAGCGATTCCTTGGCTGATAATGTAAGAGAAGGGGAGTGGCTTTTTAAGGGTAGGGTTAGTGAGGATATAGCTAATGCTGTCTTTGGTCTTAATGTCGGAGAGGTAAGCGATATAGTAGAGACTGAGAGTGCTTACTATATATTTAAAGTCGCGGCTAAGGCAGAAGCGCATTTAGAAAAGCTAGATAAGGTTAAGAATAGAGTCTATAATAGTCTATATCAGAAAAAATTCTCTGAGAAATATAATGAGTTTATCACAGAGCTTAAAGAGGATGCCCAAATCGACATTAAAATATAAGAAGATTTTGCTCTATACTCTGGGAGATCCAGCCGGAGTGGGTTCTGAGATAATCATTAAATCTTTAAGCCAAAGAGAGGTTCTTGACTCTGCTATACATCTTATAATTGCAGACCATAGATCTATTCTTCAGGCTGTTTCAATTTTAAAATCAAAGATCAGTTTAAATCCAATGACTGATTTTAATAGCAACCTCTTAGAAGCAGGTGCTTTAAATATCCTAGATCTCTCTAATGCGCCGGATGTAGAGCTGACTCGGCCTGATGCAGCCTCTGCTAAGGCAAGCCTGGAATACCTCGATAAAGCTGTAGATATAATTAAAAAATATGGATCAGATATAGCTTCATTGATAACTCTTCCGGTCTCTAAAGAGGAGATATCTTCATTGGGGGTAGGTTTTAAAGGGCATACAGAATATTTAAAGGAGAGATTTAGCGTAGATTCTGTATTGATGGTATTTTTAACCCCTGTTTTCTATCTCTATCTGGCTACTCGCCATATTCCTTTAAGAGAAGTCTCAGCCCATATCGATTATTTTGAGTTAAAAGATGCTATTAAGAAAATGGATAGTTTCTTTTCTAGAATTGATAAACATAAACCTAAAATAGCTGTTTTAGGCCTCAATCCTCACGGAGGCGAAAACGGTATCATAGGAGATGAAGAGGTGCTGATTATTAAACCTCTAATAGAGGAACTGAAGGCAGAGGGTCTAAATATCGATGGCCCTTATCCCGGAGATGGTTTTTTCAGAAATAGGGAGAGGTTCAACTATAATATTGTTGTCAGCCTTTATCATGATCAGACGTTACCTGTAATCAAAGCCATGTTTGATAATACGGTTAACTTTACTCTCGGGCTTCCTTTTTTAAGATTCTCCCCGGATCATGGTCCGGCCTATGATATTGCGGGTGAGGGAATTGCAAATCCGGCTTCGCTGCTTAAAGCTATTGAATACTCATTAACTCTCAATGTATCTTAAAGATATTCTTAAACAATACAATGTTAAACCCAACAAGAGATTGGGTCAGAATTTTTTAATATCGGAATATCATTTAAATAAAATAATAGATTCTATGGCCATTGAAGATGGAGGTTCTATTTTGGAGATTGGCTCTGGGTCTGGAAACCTTACTCGGGTTTTGGCTAAAGATGCGACTTCTGTGATAGCGATTGAGAAAGATGTCAGACTGTTCGATGTTTTAACCGATATTTTTAAAGAGAGCCCTAACGTATCTTTAATTAATGCTGATTTCTTAGCTATAGATTTAAAAAGTTATTTTAATAAGTACGGTCTTCTGAGAATAGTCGGCAATCTTCCTTACTATATATCTACTCAGATAATAGAGAAGATAATAGAGAACAGGAAGATTATTAAAGATGGATATCTTATGCTTCAAAGAGAGTATGTTGAAAGAATGATTGCAGTGTCTGGGAGCAAGAAGTACGGGCGCCTCTCTATATTTGCTCAGACATTTTTAAATCTTAAAAGACTATTTAAGGTACCAAAAAGCTGCTTCTATCCTCAGCCTAAGGTTGACTCTTATTTCATCTCTTTTAATATTAAAGATGATTGCATTATAGAGGATGCAGCTCTCCTGTCGCTAGTAACCTCTGAATTTTTTCAAAAGAGGAGAAAGAAAATAACAACCATAATTAAAAATTCTAAAATTCTCACTGGACTTAATATTGCATCTGTAATGTATAATTTAGGAATAGATTTAAATCAAAGGCCTGAACAGTTATCGGTTTGTAAATATATAGATATTGTTAAAAACATGGAGGGATAATGCATCCTGTTATAATACAATTTGGAAGTTTAGCAATTAGAAGTTATGGAGTTATGCTGGTCATAGCTTTTTTGGCAGCGTTCTATTTAGCAAAGTATGATTCAAAAAGAATTGGTTTAAATAAGAAGAATATGGATTCAATTGCAAATTATCTGCTGCTTGGAGGTTTGCTTGGTGCTAGGGTCTATTACGGTCTTTTCTATGACCCTTATTATTACTTTACAAAGCCATGGGCTCTGCTTTTTATATGGCAGGGTGGCCTTGCTGTGCATGGCGCCATAATAGGCGGAATTTTATCGCTGTATATTTTTTCAAAGAGAAATAGTGCTGAGTTTCTAAAGTTAGCAGATTTTCTTATACCTCTCTTGTTGCTTGGTCAAGCTATTGGCAGAATAGGTTGTTTTTTAAACGGCTGCTGTTATGGTTTACCCACAGAAAAACCATGGGGTATAATATTTACCAAGGACAGCTCTGCCTATTACCAATATGGTTTTCAGGCTCTCCATCCGACCCAACTTTATGAATTTATATTGTCTCTCATAGGTTTTGTTTTCTTGTGGGTTATAAGGAAAGATTCACCTTTTCGTGGTTTTATCTTCTCGTTGTACCTTATATATTACGGTCTGATAAGATTCTATATATCTTTATTTAGGGCTGATTCGCTCTATCTTTGGGGTAGCAATATAAAAATTGCTTATCTTGTGAGCTTGGGTTTAGTGTTATTTGGGGTAGTAGTATTAACTAGAGGTATTTTAAAAGCTAAAAAAAATTAGTACTATCTATATTCTCTGCTTTTTTAAAATAGGTTTTTAGGTTATAATTTAGCCAAAAATATTCAAAAGTTATGGGGATAATTTAAATTATGGAGATAGATAAGGCAAGAATAGAAAACGGAGTTGATATATATAATCTCATTAATGAGGCGGCTAAAGAGCATGAGGTTCTACCGCGTGCCCTAGGATATATATATGAGAATATACGGGATTTTTGGGTAGTTAGCGATAAGGACAAAATTGTAGGTTGTGTGGCTCTGCATTTTATATGGGAGGATTTAGCTGAGATAAAGTCTTTAGTTTTAGATAATAGTTTTAAGGGAAAGAACATCGGGACTTCTTTAATCGCAGAGGCTTTAAAAGAGGCTCAAAGCTATAATATAAAAAGAGTGTTTGTACTTACTTTTATTCCCGAATATTTTAAAAAGTCTGGTTTTAGAAGGGTTGATAAATCAGAGCTGCCTCACAAGATCTGGGCGGAGTGTATAAATTGTCCGAAATTTCCTAATTGTAATGAAGAAGCAATGATAAAGGAGTTGTAAAAATGGGTATGACTTTAGCAGAAAAGATATTAGCTAAACATAGTGGCAAGAATAAGGTTAGTCCCGGTGAATATATTCTTGCTAAGGTTGATCTATCTTTTGCAAATGATATCACCGCTCCACTTGCAATAAAAGAGTTTAAAAAAACAAAAAAGAGATTATTCTCCAGAAAAAAGATTGCTTTAATACCGGACCATTTTACTCCCAATAAAGATATTAGATCTGCTCAACAGGCTAAGATTCTAAGAGATTTTGCTCGAGAAGAGCGAATCGAGCATTATTTTGAGATAGGAGATGTTGGTATTGAACACGCTTTGCTCCCAGAGCGTGGCCTTATAAAGCCAGGAGATTTAGTAATAGGGGCTGATTCCCATACCTGTACCCATGGAGCTCTGGGTGCGTTTGCAACAGGGGTAGGGAGCACCGATATAGCTTTTTCTTGGGTGAGTGGAAAATGCTGGCTGAAAGTACCTCAGACAATAAAATTTGTCTATAAAGGTAGATTAAATAAGTGGGTTACAGGTAAGGACATTATACTCTTTACAATAGGTGATATTGGAGTAGATGGGGCTTTATATAAGGCGATGGAATTTACAGGACCTGCAATAAGAAGGTTAAGCATGGATGGGCGCTTTACTATATCAAATATGGCTATTGAAGCAGGGGGTAAGGCTGGGATAATAGAACCTGATGATCTGACCTTAGAGTATCTAAAAGGCAGAATAGATAATGTGGAATATAGTAAGTTGAAAAACAATATAGATTATTTTAAGAGCGATAAAGATGCTGTCTATAGTGAAATAAGAGAGTATGATCTCTGCAGTTTAGAGCCTGTTGTCTCCTGCCCTCATTTACCTAGCAATGTTAAGAGGGTCTCTGAGTTAAAAAAAATCAAAATAGACCAAGTTGTTATAGGTTCTTGCACCAATGGAAGGATGGAAGATTTAAGGTTAGCGGCTAAGGTTCTCAAGGGTAAGAAGGTTAATTCTAAGGTTAGATTATTGATATTTCCTGCTACTCAGAAGATATATCTAGATGCTTTAGCTGAAGGTTTACTAGAGGTATTTGTAAAATCTGGAGCTGTGATATCACCTCCGACTTGCGGTCCTTGCCTTGGCGGACATATGGGAGTTTTGGCGGAGGGTGAGGTTGCAATTGCAACAACAAACAGAAATTTTATTGGCAGGATGGGGCATGTTAAATCAAGTGTATACCTATCTAATCCTGCGGTAGCGGCGGCTTCGGCTATTACCGGTGAGATAACCAATCCCAGCAGCTTGTGAGAATATTTTTAACATTCGTCCTTCTATTTTTTGCTGCAGGCTGTAGGTCTCTCTTTCAAAATAACTATCTATTTAAAATTCAGCAAGAAGAATTCTTTTTACAAGGTTCTGTTTTAGTTAAAGGGTGGGGCATTGCAGATAGTTGTTTTAAAAATATATCCTTTGAGATCCCGGGTGAACCCTATAAGGCTTTTCTTTATTATGCAGGTAGAAATAGCGGTTTTCTGGAAGATAAATCTTTATATATTGAAGGTCAGATAATATCTGGAAGATTAATATATGCTGAGAATGTAAACAGAGATCCTGCATATAATAGGTATGTGTATACCTTGCGTTATGACATAACGCCTTTCGTGAAAAGAGGGGAGAACAATTTAGAGATTTGGGGTTTTGAGTCATTTTTAAATGAAGGTCTTGGTGTAGTCATACTTTATGAAGACAGCAGCGAGAGATTGAAAAGAGTTGTTCTTAAATCAGGGCTTGGTTTCTTTTGGTCTGGGCTTGAAGATGAAGAGAGGCGTGATTCTCCAATGGTTGAGTTTAAGATTAAGCCTAATGAAATATCTGAAGAGGCGCGTGTATTTATGTTTTTCGCAGGAGGCTCAGAATCTCCCAGAGATGAGAGGGTTTGGTTTAAAGGGTCTTTGGTCAAGTTAAATTCCAGTATAATTTCTGATTCAGAGCTGTTGTTTGAAAATCAGATAGCTTCATATGATGGAGGAGATTGGGACAGCTTAGATTTTAAATTGCCTCTTAAAAAAGAAGATAAGTTTATATATTTTCAAATTGAATCTCTGGATTTTACTGCCTCTGAACATAACGGAGATAGCTTGAATTTTGTCCTTACAGGATTAGAAATTCCGCTTGTAAGGGAGTGAGATTTAAGATAATATTTAATTAGTAGTGGTAGCTGATAGTAGTTTGATTTTTTAGTGTAAATATAAATATTTGTTGTTATAATAAATTTAGTTCATTGAAATTATATTTTAAAGAGTTAATAATTGGAGACCCGGTATTCCTGCCACAACCCCACGCCCGTGGCCAAGCCCCCTCCTCCACCCCCAAAATACCGGGTCTCCTTTAGATTTTTATTGATGTAAGCGTAGTTTTTATATAGATTTAACAGAGTTCTTTTAAAATATAGTTCAACAGTGTGAGGGAAGTTGGTGCGCCTAATGTTTTGGCAAGTCCAACGCAGCCCCGCTGCTGTAGCTCAGCCTTGTGAAGCAAGGGACTTTTTTAGTAAGATCGAAGCCACTGCCTGTATGGTGTAGGTGGGAAGGCGACTAAAAAAGCTGAGGAGTCAGAAGACCTGACTGTTGAAGATAAGTTCTAGTTCTCTCGAGGTGAGGAGAACGATTATCGTATGATTGGGTTTATAAATCGAGGGTGAGCCCTGTTACTTTTTTAGGTAGCAGGGCTTTTTTTATTTTGTACCAGTTTTTTTAAAATTAAAAGGAGTAGAAATGAAGAAAATATTAATGGTTTTGGGTTTAGTCTGTTTTTTATTTTCAGTTACTTTAAGAGATGGGATTGCAGAAATCGTTGATTTGGATTCTATAGTTATAACTTCTCATTCTAGTTTGAAGAGTGTATCAAAGTACAATATACCTTATAAGGTATATGTTTTTAATGAGAGTGACATAGAAAAGTCAGGGGCTAGCACTGTGCTTGATTTTCTTAAAAAGGTTGGCGGGGTCAGTGTTAGTGATTGGTATGGTACTGGCGTTAAAGCCAATGTTGATTTAATGGGTTTTGGTGAGACTGCTAGCTCTAATCTACTGCTTCTTATTAATGGTAGGCGTGTGAATGATGTAGATATGAGCGGAATAGATTGGACGCAAGTTGATATTGATAATGTTGAAAAAATAGAAGTGTTGAAAGGCGGAGGTGTTGTTCTATATGGTGATAATGCAGCAGGCGGAGTTATTAATATAGTTACGAAAAAGCCTAACACCGATCAGTTTACTGGCTCAGTGGGAACAAAAGTAGGTAGTTTTTCCTTAGATGAAGAAAGTTTTGAGGTAGGGCGAGCATCTGATAAATTTTCGTTTTATTTAACTTCAAGCCATTCAGGTACAGAGGGGTATCGTAAGAACAGTCACTATTATTCTGACAATATTAGTACATATTTAGAGTATAAGCTTTTAGAGGATACTACAGCTACTCTTGATATAGGCTACCATAATTATAGATACGGGTTACCCGGAGCATTGTACGATACTGACATAGGAAATGGTTATTCAAGAAGGGATACAAAATATCCTGATGATCACGCATCAATGGAAGACTCCTATTACAACTTAGGCCTGGAGCATAGTTTTGATGATACCGCCAAAGTGGTATTAACGGCAAATTTTCGGAATAAAAACGGAAGAGATAATTGGCATAGTTCAAATCAGTATATAGATAGAAGTATTCAGAGTAAAGGATTGCGAGCAGAATTTTTTAAAAGCCTCGATATTTTTAATCTGCCAAATGACTTAATTGTGGGTATAGATTTATATCATGCTGATTTTTCTGCTGACTTAGATTATCCTTCGTGGATAGATGATTGGACAGATATTGATAGAGATACTAGGGCTATTTTTATGCAGAATGAATTGAGTATCTCTAGTAAGGCAAAAATTGTTTTTGGTGCCAGACGTCAAAAAGAGAAGCTTACATTTGATTACACACCTAGGACAGGTACAGTTGTAGATGATAAGGTTGAGTTTAGCGAAGAGGCTTATGAGTTTGGCTTAAACTATCGCTGGAAAGAAAAAACAAACACTTTCCTGCATTTTGCTCGTGGTTTTAGAGTTCCTAAGACCGATGAATATTTCAGTGTTTGGGCTTCGCCCCCTGTTAATCAAGATCTTTTAACTCAGCGCTCTAAGAGTTTAACAGCTGGAATTAATTCGCAGCTAAATGAAAAAGCAAATTTTGATTTTAATATATTTTATATGCAGATAGATAATGAACTTTACTGGGATCCAATTGTAAGTTCTAATACCACCTACGAAGGGACAAAAAGACTTGGTTTTGATTCAGGTTTTAATTTCAATCCTTTTGAGAATCTACTAGTAAATTGTTTCTATACTTATGTAGATGCTCAGTATAGAAAAGGAGATTATAAGGGCAAGAAGTTTTCTATGGTTCCAGAACATAGCTTTAAGGCCGATCTTAGTTATCTTTTCTCTAATGGTTTGACTCTTTATTTAGATCTATTATATAGAGGCAGTGTTTATCAGATAAATGATCCTAATAATATTTATAAAAAGGGAGATTCTTACTGGGTTACAAATATGAAAATAGATTATAAATATAAAGATAACTGGAGTTTGTATTTAGGAATAAATAATCTATTTGACGAGGAGTATTCAGAATATGTGGCCTATAGTGCGATGTATAACAAGAATGGCATCTATCCATCTCCTGGAAGAAACTATTATACTGGGATTAAATATTCATTTTAATATATAGAGCTTATTTTTCTATGTTAAAATAGTGCGATGTTAATTCGTATATTAATAATTTTAATACTAGGGGTTTTTCTATCTAATGCTCATGCGTTAAGAATAGTCTCATTAAGCCCTTATCTTACCGAAGCTATTCTACTTCTTGATGGCGAGGACTCTCTAGTTGGTATTACAACGATATCTAAAGAGCTGTTTGGTATTGATAAAGAAGTAATAGGAGATACTTTAAATATTAATATAGAGAAAATTGTTTCGCTTAAACCCGATATTATTTTGGCAACTCCTATGAATAAGATTGAGAGGGTAGAGAGAATTAAGAAGCTAGGTTTTAGAGTTGAGTATTTTGAGATTGAAAAAAGTTTTGAAGATTGTTGTAGTAATTTTATGAGGCTTGCAGAGATGATGAACAAAGCTGAAAAAGCAAGAATTATAATAGATGAATCAAAAAATAAATTAGAGGATCTAGTCTGTAAGTTAAGATCAGAGAGCATGAAGAATATTTTTATAGAAGTTGGCCGTAAGCCTCTTATTACCGCAGGCAGAGATTGTTATCTAAATGATTTAATAAAACATGCCGGAGCTTATAATGTAGCTAGTGGCATAAGGGGCGGTTTTTTTAGGATAGCGAGAGAGAAGGTGTTGGAACTAGACCCTGAATATATCCTGATTCTTTCTGAGGATCATTTGGCGAGCTCTAGAGTATGGAGAAAGTATAATTTTTTAACCGCTGTTAAGTATGAAAATCTAATTAAAGTTGATGATGGTATTTTTTCAAGACCTAATCCTGTAAACTTTGTTCAAGCTGTTTATTTGTTGAGTTCTAAGATAAATTCAGAAATATTAAATGAAGATTAAGATTTTAATAATTGTAATTCTGCTTTCAATTATAACTATATTCTCTTTAAAATTAGGTGAAGTTGAAGTCTCTTGGCAGGAAATATTTAAAGTTATAACTGCTGATTATGACTCGGGAATAGAGAGCTCTATTGTAAGAGATATTCGCTTGCCTAGGATTCTAATCGCGCTTATAGTTGGAGCTGGTCTTGCAGTAAGCGGTGGAGTGTTTCAGTCTGTTTTAAGAAATCCTTTAGCAGAACCTTATACTCTTGGTATCTCAGGCGGTGCTTGTTTTGGCGTTGCTTTGGCAAGTTTATTTCTTGGTTCTAAATTTTCTTTTTTGATACCTCCTGCCGGCTGGCTAGGGGCATTAGCCGCTGTTTTTATTGTCTATTTTCTTTCGCTAAGGCGTAATTTTACAACTATAAGTCTTATCTTGTCGGGTATTGTGATTAATTTTTTATTCTCATCTTTAGTGCTTGTCTTGTTTGCATTTATTAAGCCTAACAGGGTTCAGTCTATGATACTCTGGTTAATGGGGGATCTCTCATCTTCTAATTTTAATTTAGTAAAAATAGGATATTTTGTTATCTTGCCAGCGATAGTGATTATTGTTCTTCTCTCCCGCAAGCTTGATATTTTAAGTTTAGGTGATGAGAAGGCACATTCTTTAGGACTCAATGTTAAAAAACAGAAGCAATGCTTTTATATTTTGGCTTCTCTTATTACCGGTACGGCTATAGTGTTATCAGGAGTAGTTGGTTTCATAGGTCTTCTTATTCCGCATTTGATGAGAAGATTCTTTGGAACTTTAAACAGGGGGGTTTTAATAGCTTCTGCTTTATCTGGGGCAGCTTTCCTGCTTTTGGCTGATACATTTGCCCGGGTTATAATATCACCTCTGGAGCTGCCTGTAGGTGTTGTAACTGGACTTGTTGGGGGAGTATTCTTTCTTGTAATCCTTATTTTAGGTAAGGAGTTTAAGGTTGGATAATATCTTAGAATTAAAAAATATATCTTCTGGCTATCAGGGTAAAATAGTTATAGAGGATATTGATTTTAAAGTTAAGAAAGGAGAATTTATAGGTTTAATTGGTCCTAACGGGGCAGGTAAGACTACTCTTTTCAAGACCCTTATGGGTATATTAAAACCTGAAAAGGGTGAGATCTTATATAAAGAGAGAGATCTAGCAGGTATAGATATTAAAGAGAGAGCAAAGAGAATAGCGTTCCTGCCTCAGATATTTGAAACCAGGTTCTCATATACAGTGGAGGAGTTTATTACAATGGGGAGATTTCCTCATCAGGATGGGCTCAGTACTTATTCTAAGAGAGATTTAGAGAGAGTTAAAGATGTTATTGAGAGATTCTCATTGACTGAAATACAGGGCCGCAGGATAGATGAGATCTCAGGCGGTGAACTTCAAAGAGTGTTATTTGCTCAGAGTATTGCCCAGGATCCGGAATTATTGCTTTTGGATGAACCCACAACCCATCTTGATATAGGACATCAGCTTGATATTATGAATGCTATAAGCGATCTTAACAGAGAAGGGCTTACTGTGATTACAATATTACATGATTTAAATATCTCTGCAGAGTTTTGCGATCGGCTTATTCTTATGGATAAAGGTAGAGTGGTCAGAGATGGAGAACCCTCTTTTGTTATGGACTACAGTATAATAGAAG
>JAVCCU010000036.1 GCA_030765335.1 Candidatus Kaelpia aquatica
AGCTGAAAAAGGACTTACTCATAACAATTGGCCTGTCAGGTACTGGTCGGCTGTTGTCTTAGGCAATCTGGGCCTAGGCTGCGTAGAGTTAGAGCAGGCTCTTGTTGAAGAGTCTAACAACGAGACAAAGATAGCGATGTTAGATGCACTCGGTAAGATAGGAGACGTTGCCTCTGTAGGCGTCATTGTAGACTTTCTCGACCAAAAAGGCTACCCGTCTAGCTTTGTTGGCAGTTCTTCTTGTCAGTACAGTGCATATCAAGGTGTAGCAATCGGAGATATGGCAAGAGCGGCTTTGATTAGCATAGGAGAAGATGCTGTTAGACCGCTCAATGATCTTCTATTAGAAGATGGATTGAGCAGAGAAGAGAGAGAGGCTATTGGAGATATTGTTTTTTACCTTGAATTCAACGAGACTTCATTTGCCCCTGTTGTGAAAGGAATTGCTCACCTAGGTGTCAGCATTATGTAGCTTATTTTAAGTAGTATATTTAAAAGCCTGCCTAATATGACAGGCTTTTTTGCTTTTAATAAGTTTCTATCAATAATTACAATAAATAAAAATATTACTCTATATTTTAATCACAATTTAATCGTTGAGTCTATTGGATTTTAATATTGATGAACTTGATTGGTTTTGGTAGTGTTGTAAATCAAAGGGTTAGAGAATAACGGGGGTGTAGCTCAGTTGGGAGAGTATCTCGCTCGCAATGATATTCGGATGTTTTCATAGCCTCTTTTCTTGAATAATAAGTTCCATAATGTTATTATCTTAGGCATGGCTAATAAAGCTATCCCAGACTGGGTCTTAAAGAACGGGGATTCAATTAAATCTATCCTTGAGCGATTTAAGGAAAAGAGGATCCTCGTTATTGGTGATTTGATTTTAGACCAATTTATTTGGGGTGATGTCTCGCGCGTCTCGCCTGAGGCTCCCGTGCCTGTTGTCTGGGTAAAGAGAGAGTCTTATATGCCCGGAGGAGCCTGTAATGTTGCCCACAATCTATCTGAGCTGGGTTCTGAGGTATCTGTTGTTGGTATAGTTGGGGATGATACTAATGGAGGCATACTTTTGTCGGAGCTTAACAATATTGGAATAGATACAGGTAAAGTTATTAGAGATTTTTCACGTCCTACAACACATAAAGTACGGGTCATTGCCCATTCTCAGCAAGTTGTTAGGATAGATAGAGAGAACCTCGAGGCTGTAAGTAAAAAATCCATCAAATCTATTTTGAGTATATTAGATGAAGAGGTTAAGAGGGCAGATGCAGTTATTATAGAAGATTATGGTAAGGGGCTAATAACCTCTCAGCTTGTAAAGAGAGTAGTTGAATTGGGTAAGAAGTTTAAAAAAGTTATCACAGTTGATCCCAAGAAAGAGCATTTTAAATATTATCAAGGTATTACTACAATCACTCCCAACAAAGCAGAAGCAGAAGAGGCTGTCGGTTTTAAGATAGAAGACGAGGAGAGCATCAAGAGGGCAGGTGAGAAATTGATAAAGAGATTAAATGTCAAGTCAGCCCTGCTTACATTGGGAGATAAAGGAATCTATCTTTTTGAGAGTAAAAAAAGGCCGTTGCATATTCCTACTATGGCTCGCCAGGTCTATGATGTCTCCGGAGCAGGAGATACTGTGATTGCAGTCTTCACTCTTGCGGTTGCCTCTGGTGCAAATTTGGCCCAGGCGGCATATATCGCTAATCAGGCAGCAGGGATAGTTGTAGGCAAAATAGGAACAGCAACAGTGAGCAAGAGAGAGCTCTGGGGAGAGATAAAGAAGTGGAAGTAGTCGCTGTTATACCGGCACATCTTGATTCAAAGCGCCTCTCTAGAAAAGTTTTAAGAAAGATAAAAGGCAAGAGCTTGATTGAGCATGTCTATTCTCGAGTTAAAGAGTCAAAGCTTATTGAGAAGGTCTATGTTGCCTCATCAGATAGAGAAGTAATAGATCAGGTAGTTTCCTTTGGCGGAGAGTTTATAAGGACAGCCAAAGTTCATAACTGCGGAACTTCAAGGGTATCTGAAGCATCCTCTAATATAGATGCAGATATTATTATAAATGTTCAGGCCGATGAGCCTTTAATATCTTATGAATTACTTGATCAGATGGCAAGATATATGATAGATAATAAGGATATAGAGATATTGACCCCGGTTAAAAAGATTACAGAGCTCAGAGATATTAATGATAAGAACGTTGTTAAGGCTGTGTTTAGTAAAGACAATAAGGCGCTATGCTTCTCTCGCTTGCCGATACCCCATGACGCAGATGAGCACTACAAGCATATCGGTATTTACTGTTTTAGAAAGAGTTTTCTTCTCTCTTATCCTGAGCTAGAAGAGAGCAATCTTGATAAGGCTGAGAAATTAGAACAGTTGAGATTTTTGTATAATGGTTATAGAATAGCTGTATTTGTTACAGAGTATGAGACCATCGGTGTTGATACAGAAGAAGATTTAAAAAAGGTAGAGGAGATATTGAGTTGGGGAAAATAGGTTTTGATAACGATAAATATCTGGATCAGCAGAGTAAAGAGATTCTAAGTCGGATAGATAATCACGGCAATAAGCTCTATTTAGAGTTTGGAGGGAAATTACTCTACGACTATCATGCTGCCAGGGTTCTGCCCGGTTATGATCCTAATGTTAAGATAAGGTTGCTTCAGAAGCTCAAAGATCAAGCAGAGATTATCCTCTGTATATATGCAGGTCATATTGAGCAGAGGAAGATAAGAGCAGATTTTGGGTTTACTTATGATGTTGATGTCTTAAAAATAATAGATGATTTAAAAGAGTGGGACCTTGATGTCTCTGGTGTTGTTATTACGCGCTATGAAGAGCAGCCTGCGGCAAAGATCTT
Organism: Candidatus Kaelpia aquatica; assembly: GCA_030765335.1. NCBI lineage: Bacteria > Pseudomonadati > Candidatus Omnitrophota > Candidatus Kaelpia > Candidatus Kaelpia aquatica. The sequence continues at coordinate 2,867 of JAVCCU010000036.1, forward strand.
TAAAAATAAGCTTCAGAGAAGAAATATCCCTGTCTACACCCATGGTTATACAGAGGGTTATCCCAACAATGTTGATCTTATCGTAAGCGATAAAGGCTATGGCTCAAATCCTTATATTGAGACTAAAAAGCCGCTTGTTATTGTTACGGCTCCCGGGCCAGGCAGCGGTAAGTTAGCAACCTGTTTATCTCAGCTCTACCATGAATATAAAAGAGGAATTCAGGCGGGCTATGCAAAGTTTGAGACTTTTCCTATTTGGAATATACCGCTTGAGCATCCTATAAATGTTGCCTATGAAGCTGCAACAGCCGATATAGGGGATTATAATTTAATTGACCCCTTTCACCTTAAAGCCTACGGTAAAGAGTCTGTTAATTATAATAGAGATGTTGAGACTTTTCCTATCGTGGAGAGAATTTTAGAGAAGATAACCGGAGAGAGTTCAATATATAAATCACCAACCGATATGGGTGTCAATAGATGTAGCCTTGGGATTACAGATGATAAGATTGTAAGCGAGGCGGCAGAGCAAGAGATAATTAGAAGGTATTTTAGGTATGGATGTGAATATATGCTTGGCCTGGTTGATAGAGATGCTGTGACTAGAGTAGAGGGTCTTATGGAGCAAGTCGGAGTTAAAGAGGAAGACAGAAAGGTGGTCTCTGCTGCAAGAGCTGCTGCAGCTGAGGCGGAGCAGGAAGGCAAAGGACATAAAGGTGTTTTCTGCGGTGCGGCAATTCAATTGCCGGATGGAGAGATAGTTAGAGGTAAAAACTCACCGCTTATGCATGCAGCTTCCAGCGTTGTTTTAAATGCAATAAAGATTCTTACTTCCATGCCTGACAATATTCATCTTCTATCTCCTAATATAATAAGCTCTATCAAAAGCTTCAAAAAAGATGTTCTGGATGCGAAGTCTGCTAATCTCAATCTTGAAGAGACTTTAATTGCCTTAAGCATCTCTGCGGCAACTAATCCTGCAGCGCAGTCTGCTATAGAGAGTTTGAATAAATTAAAAGGGGCTGAGGTTCATATGACATATATGCCTACTGCTGGGGATGAGTCAGGCTTGAGGACTCTCTCTTTGAATTTGACAAGCGACCCTAACTTTTCACCTCACAATGTCTACCTGGTTTAAGATATGGAAAAGAGAACTATAAAAATAGCTGATTTTAATGTAGGCGAAGGTTCGGATCTATTATTTATTCTTGGACCTTGTGTCATTGAAGACTATGCTTCACTCTTAGAAAATGCAAAAAATATAAAGTCTATAGCTGAGGATGAAAAAGTAAACTTTATATTCAAGGCAAGTTATGACAAGGCTAATAGGACATCATTAGACTCTTTTCGCGGAGTGGGTCTAAAAGAGGGGCTCTCAATGCTCTCCGAGATTAAAAAATCTCTCGGTGTTCTTGTAACATCCGATGTTCATTCACCTTATGAGGTTGAAGAGGCAGCTTTAGTGTTGGACTTGATCCAGATTCCTGCATTGCTCTGTCGTCAGACTGATATTATAGTCGAAGCTGCAAAGACAAAAAAGCCTCTAAATATAAAGAAAGGTCAGTTCATGGCTCCTTGGGATGTTTTAAGGGCGGTTGATAAGGTTTATCAACAAGGTAATAAGAACGTTATTGTAACAGAGCGGGGAAGTTGTTTTGGCTACAACTATCTTATCAATGATTTTAAAGCAATTCCTAGGATGCAGAAAGATAATCTCGTAGTTGTTTTTGATGCAACCCATAGCGTTCAGCTTCCTTCAAAAGGAGTTAAGAGTGGCGGAGAGCGGGAGTATGTTCTGCATTTAAGCAGAGCAGCAGCAGCGGTTGGAGTAGATGGATTTTTTATGGAGGTTCATGGGAACCCTGAAGCAGCTTTATCCGATGCCTCTTCAATGATAGATTTTAATCAACTCCAAGATACAATAAGAATAATAAAAAAGATTAAAGGTGCAATAGATGGATAGAGATATAGTTTTAAAGAGAATAAAAGAGATATTAAAGATCGAGACCGAAGCTATTCAGGGCTTAAATATTGGCGGTGAATATATAGAGGCAATAGAGATGCTGCTAGGCTGTAAGGGAAGGGTTGTGGTTACAGGAATGGGAAAACCTGGAATTATTGCTCAAAAGATTTCTGCAACTATGTCTTCAACGGGCACGCCGAGCCTATGCTTACATCCTGCAGAGGCAGTCCATGGGGATTTAGGCAGAGTTAAGTCCGAAGATGTTGTAATAGCTCTTTCAAATAGCGGAGAGACAGATGAGGTAAAGAATCTCTTGCCGGTTATCAAGCGTATTGGTGCAAAAATTATTGCAATAACAGGAAATATTAAATCTACTTTAGCTCAGGTAAGCGATGTGGTTATAAATGCCAGAGTTGACAGAGAGGCTTGCCCTTTTAACCTTGCTCCCACTGCTAGTACAACAGCTATGCTTGCTATAGGAGATGTTCTAGCTATTACTCTCCTGGAATTAAAAGACTTTAATCAAGATGATTACGCGCTCTATCATCCCGCAGGAGTTTTAGGCAAAAAGCTATTGCTTAAAGTTGAAGATGTTATGAGAAAAGGTAAAAACCACCCTATTGTTAAAATTGATGCTTCTGTAAAAGATGTTTTAATTGAGATCACTAAATCTCATGCCGGTTCAGCTACGGTCGTAGGTTTAGAGGGTAAATTGCAGGGCATATTTACCGATGGCGACTTAAGGCGTTGGCTAGGCAAAGAGGGTGATATTTTAAATAGAGATGTTGGTTCTGTTATGAGTAAAAACCCAAAAAGGGTTAAGCTGGGAGATTTAGCTGTTGAAGCAGGCAAGGTTATGCAGGAATTTAAAATAGACGAGCTTGTTGTTATAGACAAAGATGATTGTCCAGTCGGGCTTATTGATATTCAAGATCTATTAAAAGTGGGGTTAGTTTAAATTATGATTGATGAGAGCTTAAAACAAAAATTAAAAGATATCAAACTATTGATATTAGATGCAGATGGTGTTTTAACAGATGGAAAGATCTATTATGGCAGCTATGGCGATGAAATTAAGGCTTTTGATGTAAAAGACGGCCTGGGCTTAAGCCTTTGGAAGATGACTGGAAAGGTATCCTGTATATTGACTGCAAAAAAGTCACCGCTCCTAAAGAGAAGAGCAAAGGATGTTAAGATTTTTAAAGTCTATCAGAATGCATATAAAAAAATAGATGTCTATAGAAAGTTAAAGAAGAAGTTTAAATTGACCGATTCCGAGATCTGTTATATCGGAGATGATCTTATAGATATAAGAGTTTTAAAAGAGGCTGGGTTTTCAGTCACTGTTCCAAGTGCGCCTTCTGAGGTTAAAGAAAATTCAAACTATATTACAGATAATCCCGGGGGTTCTGGGGCTGTAAGAGAGATCATAGAACTGATTCTTAAAGAGCAATGTTTATGGGATAACCTGGTTCAGGATTTGATCGGTGATTAAGAGAGAAGACTGGCATATCCATAGCATCTATTCCGGTGATTCAAAGACCTCTCCTAGCAAGATCGTAGATGTTGCTATAAAGAGAGGCTTAAAGAAGATATGCGTTCTTGATCATAATACAATAAGAGGTGGCTTAGAAGCTAGAGAGTATGCTCGGGGTAAAGATATAGAGGTATTAGTTGGGGCTGAGATTAAAACAGATAAGGGAGAGATTGCAGGAGTAGGGCTTAAGAGAGAGATAGAGTCCAGAGAGCTTTTCTCTGTGATTAAAGAGATGAAATCTCAGGGTGCAAAAATCTTAATACCCCATCCCTATGGAGGCATAAGGTATACCAAGAGAGATTATAAATTGGAAGAGGTTGGGCCTTCTGCAGATTATATAGAGGTTTTTAATGGAAGGAGTTTCTTCAATTTTTACCAGAAGAAGATCTTAGATTTTGCAGAGAGGTTCAATGTAACACCTGTTCGCGGAAGTGATGCCCATTTTGCATTTGAGATAGGAAATCTTGGTATAGAGTCAATCTATAAAGGAATAGCAGGGTTTTTTACAACTGGAATCCTCAATGTAACTTCTTCAAAAAGAAGGAGATTAAAAAGAAAATGAAAGCCGCAATAATTTTCTATTCTTTTACAGGAAATACAAGAAAAGCTGCTTCTGCTATAAAAGATTTTTTAGTTCAACAAAATATAGAGGTTAAATTTCTAGAGCTTAAGCCAGAAGTAGAGAGTAAGAGTTCTATCAAGCAAGCCGCGCAGTCTTTATTTGCCAGGAAAGTTAAACTATCCGGAGAAGATATGCCGGATCTATCTGGCTGTGACTATATTTTCTTAGGTACTCCGGTCTGGGCTCTTGCTCCTGCTCCAGCTATAAGGAGTCTGATTCAAGATCATGAAGCGTTAAAAGATAAAAAGGTCTCTCTCTTTGTGACTTATGGAAGTGGGTTGGGCAAAGAAAAGTGTTTGGATAAAATGGAGAACCTATTATCTAAAAAAGCTAATTCTGTTGCAGCTAGGCTTATGATATCTGATAAAAAAGTGGATGATAATGAATACCTATTGGATATCCTATCTAGAGATATTAAGTTATGAAGATAGCGATACTTGCAGGTGGCAGCGGAACTAGGCTCTGGCCTCTGTCGCGTCCGAGTTACCCCAAACAGTTTCTTAAAATTAACTCAGAATATTCATTTTTTCAAAATACAATCTTAAGATGTCTAAATAGTGTTAAGATTCAAGATTTAATAATCTCAGCCCACAAAGATTATAAGTTCCATGTCTTATCTGATACCATGAAGATTTTATCTAAAAATCAGGGACTGCCGCACTTAATCTTTGAGCCTCAGAGCAGAAATACTTTCTCAGCGTTGTTGGGGATATTAAACTACTCTTTAAATCAATTAGGTTTAAAAGAAGATGAGGTTATTGCAATACTGCCGTCAGACCATCTTATTTCACCAACTGATAAGTTCTATGATTTTTTAGAACTTGCTCAAAAGCATGCTCAGGATAATAAAATAGTTATATTTGGTATAAAACCCAGCAATAGTAATAGTGGTTATGGCTACATAAAGACTGAAGGTGAGAACAGAGAGCTCTTGGTGGTTAAGGGTTTTATTGAAAAGCCTGACGGCGATAAAGTAGAGACTTTAATAGCAGATGGGAACTGTTTTTGGAACTCTGGAATGTTCTGTTTTAAAATAGCTACGATTGTTAGGGAGATTAAAAAACATATGCCTGATGCAGCTGGGTTCCTAGAGCTTAGTTGGAGTAATTTTATGGATAAATTTGGCGAGCTTCCTAATATATCGATAGATAATGCGATAATGGAGAAGACAGACAACGCAACTTTAATTCCTCTTAATGGTTTAAGCTGGAGCGATATTGGCTCTTTCGAAGCTCTCTATGATGTTATGGAGAAAGATGAGTCTAAAAATGTATTATTAGGAGATGTAGTGGCTGAAGATACCGAAGGGTCATTTTTGATAAGTGAAAAGAGGCTTATATCTGCTGTCGGACTTAAAGACATGCTTGTAGTTGAGACTGAAGATGCTATTCTAATTGCTCCAAAATCAGAGTCTCAGAAGGTTAGAAATATTGTTCAGAGATTAAAAGAGGAGAAAAGGAATGAGGCTTCTGAGCATAAGACCCACTTTAGGCCTTGGGGTAGCTTCAACATATTAGAAGAAGGAGAGAGCTATAAGATAAAACATGTGACTGTAAATCCCAAAGAGCGTTTAAGTTTACAGCTCCATAATAATAGAAGTGAACACTGGGTTGTAGTCAAAGGCAGAGCAAAGGTGGTAATAGGAGAAGAAGAGAAGATCATAGAGAAGAATGAATCTATATATGTTCCCAAGAAGACAAAGCATAGACTGGAAAATCCAGGAGATGATACTTTAGAGATAATAGAGGTTCAAAACGGAAGCTATCTTGGGGAAGATGATATAGTAAGGTTTGATGATAAGTACAAGAATTTAAGGTAGTCTATTTAAGAAGAAACTCGATTAACTTTGTTGCCAGGAATTTTCTGAAGGGTTCTTTTTTGTCTCCCTTGATGTCGGTTATGAGAATACCATGATGATACTCTTTCTCTTTCTTCTTCATCTTCCAGACAACTTTACCCTGGATAGGGATTAAGATAGGCTCTTCATCGTCTAAAGAGAGCTTCATTTTAATAACAGAATTTTCTTTAAGCGGCATCGGGGTTATCAGACATAGACCTCTTATCGATATATCGCTTGTTTGAGCATCCTTTATTTTACTAGGTGCTGTTACCTCTACCGAATACTCTAGAGGCATTCTGCCATATTTTCTTCTGTTGTTCTTTACTTTCACCATAATTAAATTATAGCACAATATATTCTATTTTTCAAAAATTATTGTTTGAATTAATATGTAAAATCTCAGTTTACGTGTCGGGCTTTAAATAGTATAATCGCTCTATATTATGGTAGATGAAAGAGCAGAAGGCCGGATATCCGATGACATTGAAAGCCTCAAGAGGCAGATCGATGAATTTAAAAGGCTGCAAGGAGAGTGGGAGAAGTCCGAAAAGGACTACAAGAAGCGCACTCAATCTATATATGATGTTATCTATGAGATAGATTCAGGAGGCATCTTTACCTTTATTAGTGATTCTATCGAAAGATACGGCTATAAGCCCGATGATCTAGTAGGAAAACATTTTAAGTCTTTGATCCATCCTCAAGATATAAAAAAAGTTAGCCGAGAAGTTGTTTTGCCTCATTATCTAGGTACTGTTACAGGCGATGAAAAATCTCCCAAATTATTTGATGAGCGTAGATCAGGAGATAGGATGACTAAATATTTAGAGGTTGGAATTGTTTCTAATGAAGCCAAAGGTAGTCAAATCCGTATAATAGTTGAATTGCATGCGGCTGGTAAGTGGGATACAGATGATAAGGGTAAGAATAAGTTTGTCGGCAGCATTGGAATCATAAGAGATATTACAGAGCGTAAGAAAGCAGAAGAAGAGCTTAAGTCTACCTATAGCCGCATAGAGCACCTCTATAAAGATCTAGAGGAGGAGAATAAAAGATTAGATGAGTTAAGTGAGTTAAAGTCTGGATTTGTTGCTAATGCATCTCATGAGATTAGGACACCGCTTGCTGTTATAAAAGAATCTGTAGGGCTATTTATTGACTATATGTCAAAAGATTTGGCCCAGGAACAGAAGAATATATTATCTATGACCAAGACAAATATAGATAAGCTAGCCAATATGGTAAATTCATTGCTTGATGCATCTAAGATAGAGGCTGGTAAGCTAGAGCTGGATAAAGAAGAGATTAATATAAAAGAGGTCATTGCAAATGTTGTAAATGAAATGAAGTGTCTTACAGATAAAAAAGATATTATTGTTAGCGAAGATCTGCCCCAAGAAGATGTCTCTATTTTCTGCGATAAAGATAAGATAGGAAGAGTGCTTACTAATCTGATATCCAATGCTCTTAAATTTACTGATTCAGGAGGCAATATTAAAGTTGAGTGCCATAAGAGCAGTGAAGAGATAAGAGTAGCTGTCTTAGATACTGGCTGTGGCATAGCAGAAGATGATATCCCAAAACTATTTGATAAATATAGTCAATTTGGAAAGAAAAAAGAGATTAAAGGAACAGGTCTTGGGTTATCCATTGCAAAAGGTATCATAGAGATGCACGATGGTGAAATTTTGGTTGAGAGCAAGTTGGGTGAAGGCAGCAAGTTCTGCTTTACCTTGCCTAGGTTAACAAAAGAAGCCGTGCTTAAGAATATTTTAAGCAAGGAGATATTGGTTACAAAAACTAGAAAGAGCTGTTTCTCTATCTTATCTATTGGTTTTGACGGCGACAATCAAGATAGATTTTTGGTGCAGAGGTTAAAAGAGATAGCCGATGATACATTACGTAGAAAAAATGATGTTGTCTATGAGCTCAGCAATAAAATTGTAGTAGTATTGCCTAATACTGATAAGCGCAATGCTTTTATGGTTTTAGTCAGAATCAAAGAGAATCTAAAAAGTTTGATTTCTAATCGCATAATAGATGCAGTTATTACTTATCCTGGAGAAGCTAACAATGTAGATGATATTTTAAGTAAACTTCAGGTAATTAAATAAAATATTATCTAATTATTCGTTTTTTTGAAAGAGAGATAGATGCATAAAACAAATATTGGTAAAAAGACTAAGATTCAAACAAAGCTAACAATAGCTTTTATGGCAGTTGCTGTATTTATTGTCATCGTAGGTAGCATTACTGTATATACAAGCCAAACTGTGCTGCGTGACACTATAGGTGAAAATACTATATTATTAGCCGAAGAGACTTTACGGCAAGTAAGTCAGGATATTTTTTTCAGAATTGAGGAGATGCAAGTTTATGCCAAAGATCAGATGTTAGAGCAATATCTTACTGACTCCAATAAGGAATTCGAAGCTTTAGATGATATTCAAGCTTATATTGATAAGCATGATAAAGATTGGATCTCTGATACAGAAAGTTCAAAAGAATTAATTCAGCAGTTGGAGAACAATAGTCTATCTGAAGAATTGCAGGGAAAAGTTGATTTTTACAATAATAAGTATGGCCACATGATTTTTAGCGAAATTTTTATTGCTAATAAATATGGTGCCAACATAGCTCAGACCAGAAAAACGGAAGATTATTATCAGGCGGATGAGGGGTGGTGGCAGAAATCAAAAGAAGAAGGTTTTTATATGAGCGACGTAGTGTATGATCAAAGTTCAGAAATATATGCGATAACAGTTTCTGTAAGGATTGATTCTTCAGAGGGTGATTTTATGGGCGTTGTGAAGGCTGTTTTGAACTTATATGAAATAACAAACATAGTAGACAATATTAAATATCAATATTTGAGCCATTTAAAGCACTCCACGGTGGACGTAAAGCTGATAGATAAAAATGATAAATTATTATACTCAACAGGTGATTTTAAGCAGTTTGAAGATGTTTCTCAAGAGCTATATTCGCGGTATGGTCATATAAATAATGCTCAGCACAGGGATTACTATATAGGTATGGGAAGCGATGGCAATAAAAAGCTGTTTTCTCATGCTCACATGCAAGACTATAGAGATTTTAAGAGTTTAGGCTGGAGATTAATTGTAGAGCATAATACAAGAGAAATTTTTGCACCTGCCTATAGATTGCGGTACTACCTATCTTTAATTACAGCTCTTATGTTTATAGTAGCTTTTCTTTTAGGAAGTATTATCTCGCGCCGCATATCTAAGCCTGCAGCAGATTTAAAAGACGCATTAAGTAAAATTAACGAAGGCAATATAGGCAACGTTCCTAGAATAGCGGTTAAATCTCAAGACGAGATAGGCTCTCTTACCGATGTATTCAATAAGGTATTCGATGATTTAAAACTGAAAACTACATCAATCAATAACTTGGATAAAGAGATCTCTGTTCGTAAAAAAATAGAGCTTGATTTGCGAATAGAGAAAGATAAATTAAATGTTATATTAGATTCAACTCTTGCTGGTATTGTGCTAATAGATGCTCAAACACATAAAATAGTTGAAGTAAACCCTATGGCTGTTCAGATGATAGGAGCACCTAAAGAGGATATTGTCGGTAAGGCTTGTAATAAATTTATATGCCCTGCAGAGGTTGGAAAGTGTCCGATAACAGATTTAGATCAGGGCGTAAATAATGTAGAGGGAGTTTTGTTGAGTCCAAGGGGCGGCAATACCCCGATCTTAAAAACAGTTGGCAAGGTTATGCTAGGGGATAAATTGTATCTTGTTGAGAGTTTTATGGATATTACCAAACGCAAAGAAGTAGAGCAGCTGAAAGATGAGTTTATCAGTACCGTCTCTCATGAATTGAGGACTCCGCTTTCTATAATTAAGGAAGGGATAAGTTTGGTGCTAGACGAGATACCAGGTAAGATAAATAAGGATCAAAAAGATATTCTCCAGACTGCAAAAGATAGCACAGGCAGGCTTACTAAAATTATCAACAGTCTTCTTGATATATCAAAATTTGAGGCTAAAAAGGTTGAATTAGAAAGAACAGATGTAAAAATGTCTGATTTAGCAGGAAAAGTTTATGATATGTTTAAAAATTTGATCGAAGATAAAGGGTTGAGTTTTACATTGAAAGATTTAAGTGAAGAGTCTATGGTTTATATTGATGAGGATAAGGTAGTCCAGGTATTTACTAACCTTGTCGGCAATGCTTTGAAATTTACTAAGCAAGGTAAAATAGATATTATAGTTAAAGATGTAGGTAGCGAGGTTGAATGTATGGTTTTTGATACGGGAATAGGGATTGCAAAAAAAGATTTACCCAATGTTTTTAACAAGTTTGAACAGTTCGGTAGAACGCCTGGACCCGGCATTAAAGGAACAGGACTTGGACTCTCTATATCTAAAAATATAGTTGAGATACACGGAGGTCAGATCTGGGTTGAGAGTGAGCTGGGTAAAAGTACTAAATTTATTTTTACCTTACCGAAAATAGCCGTTTAATAGGAGGTGATTTTATGAAGAAGATTCTTATTATTGAAGATGAACCTGAACAAATCAAACTTATATCTATGAGGCTTAAAGCCAATGGATATGATGTTACATCTACTGAAGTTGCTAGAGAAGGACTGAGAATTGCAAAAGAAGAAAAGCCAGATTTAATACTCTTAGACATTCTTCTTCCAGATATAAACGGTTTGGAGGTTGCAGAGAATTTAAAATCAGACATTATAACAAAAGAGATTCCTATAATAGCTTTTACTGCGCTTGGTACTCCTGATATTGAAGAGCAATGTAAGGAGGCTGGAATATCCGATTTTTTGCGTAAACCTTATGAATCTCAAGATTTAATAGATAAAATTAAAAAGCAACTGGAGGCATAGAATATGGCTAAGAAGATATTAATAGTAGATGATGAGCCTGATATAATCAAGATGCTTGGAGTAAGGCTTAAGGCAAACGGTTATGAAGTTATATCAGCTCAAGATGGTGTTCAGGCTGTATCGGTAGCGCATAGGGAAAAACCCGATTTGATAATTCTTGATGTAAAGATGCCTGCTCAAGATGGTTATACTGTCTATGAGAATTTACAGATGGCTGGTAACACCAATATGATACCGGTAATATTTCTGACAGCCCTACCGCCTGAAGATGTCGAGAAGAAAGTCCAGGAGCTAGGTGCAGATGGGTATATATCCAAACCTTTTGATACAGAAGATATTTTAAATAAAGTAAAAGAATTAATACCAGATTAAACTTCGGAGGTTAAAATGAAGATACTTATAGCTGACGATGAAAAAGACTTAGCTTTCCTGCTTAAGACGCGGCTTGAATCGGAAGGATTTGAGATAGTCGTTGCTCATGATGGTATTGAAGCACTGCAGAAAGCTCGCAGCGAGAGTCCGGATTTAATTATCTTAGATGTTATGATGCCTGCAGGGGATGGTTTTAAAATATGCGATAAACTTAAATTAGAAGAAGAGACATCATCTATACCGGTTATATTTCTTACAGCAAAGACATTGGATAAAGATGAAAGAAAAGGCTTAAGTTTGGGTGCAGAATATTATTTTAAAAAGCCTTTTGAGGCGGCAGAATTAATTGAGACTATAAACAAAGTTTTAAATAAACCTCAGCAGGTTAGAGAGGAGATTGAGCATTCAAAAGTTTGGAAGTTATTTCTAGTCACAGATAATGTGGATGTACTGCAGCTGCTTGAACCAAAGCTAGAAGAAGAGAATTTCCAATATCAGGTTGCTCAAAAAAAAGAAGATATTTTAAGTAAAATCAGTCTTTTTAATCCTCAATTAATAGTCGTTGATGTCTATACAAAAAGCATAGATGTCTTAGATTTTTTAAAGGAAGTAAAAGACGAGGATGTTATCAAGAAAACACCTTTTGTCTTGCTGGCATCACCAGGAGATAGAGATAAATTAGAAGATTATAAAGGCATTGTTCAGATTATAGATGTAGTTGAAAATCCTTATGATATTCTAGAGTTGATAGCTGTTATTAAAGCCCATTTTAAATAAAAGCTATTTATTATCATAGAATAGAGCCTCTCTATTGGATAATTCATTCTTCTCTATTAACTCATCTATTAGAGTCTGCCTAGTAACCGCTTCTTTATTTTCATAGTAGTTTTTTGTAGCTGTTTTTAAATTAAAGATTATTAATAGAAATATTAACAAAGCTGTTATTAAGACTGATATTTTTAAAAAATTATCTTTTTTCATAACATTTAATTTTACACTGTATACATTCTAAGTCTTGCGGATTATTATTCTGCAGTTCACAGCAGCTAAATCTTTTTTTAAACAATTTATTAAATAGCGAGATTTTATTAAACATCGATAGCAATGCTCCAACAACGCAGAAATATCTACACCAAAATCTCGGTATAAATAGTGAAAAGAGCAGCGCTGTGTATAGCAATAGACTGTTAAGACCAGGTTTTGAAAATATTGAAGTTAATTGTGATAGCGGTTCTTGCCAAAAGATATAGTTGTTCTTTGTTATAAAGAACAACATTATTACCATTGAGAGCAGAATATATTTTATATAGCGCATCTTGCTGTCCAGTTCTTTAGATGGTTCGACCCTCAACTTTTTTATGTTCAATAGCTTTTGTAAGGCTCCAAAGGGGCATAAAAATCCACAATATATCCTTCCGTATATCAATGCCAAGATAAAAGGTATGAAAGTGATAGTTAGTAGAGAGATGTTTTTAATAGAGGGTAAGTTTAAATTTAATATATTAAATATATGAAGTAGAGACAGCTGCAATTGCAATATCAATCCCAGTATTATTACAACCAGCAGCTGGTATAATCTCTCTATCTTTGAGCTTCTATTTTTATGGAAGATATAGAGCCCAATCAGTATAAATAATATAAATATAATACTTTTAAATATTTCAGTTGAAGACGGCATTGAATCTATCCGGAGATCTTCTCTAACAGAGTCTTTTGATATCTTTTGAGCTGTCTTTTCGACCGTTTCAATTATAGCCTCTGATGTATAGGTTGCAGATGTAACAGCATCTATGTTGTTTATTCTATAAAGCTCTGTCAATGTTCTACCTTTAAAGTTATTAAGCCAGGGCTCCACTCTTTTTAAATAACTAGATGTCTCTCTAGGCTCAATTATTTTTAAATCCATTATTTTATAGTTGCTGTCTGTTTTGATCTCTATATTAATTAGTCCAGCAAAACCTTCAGACGATGTCCCCAGTTCTCTAGAATCAAATACATGGTACCCCTTCTCTTTTTCTTCTTGGATTCCAATAGAGGTCACCATGCTGCTCTCTTCTGCGGCGTAAGGTTTGCTTTTAATATAGCTTGATCCTAACAGCGTTAATAGAGATATTCCAAACAGAAAATAAGATGTCTTTATATAGGGAAAGGATAATTTATTTAAATTGAATATACGTTTTTTTAATATGCTAGTATTAGTTCCTAACTTAATCAGCAATAAGACAGCAAAGGTTAAAATGCTTAAGAAGAGCAGCGTTTTCGATATACCCAAAAGAGGTATTAATATCATTCCTGTTATAGTTGAGCCAATTGCAGCACCCCAGTGATCTAGTGATTGAAGTATGCCTGCTAAGCTGATCAATCTCAAATGTTTATTCTCTAAAGCTTTGGCTGCCAATGGGTAAGATGCCCCAGTCAGTATTCCTGAAAATAGAAATAGAGATGAAAATATCGGTATAGATAGCTGATTGGGGAGGTCATTTATTGCTTCTTTAAATAGATAAAAACTAAATAGATATATCAGCAGCTGTATCGATAGTATCGATATTATAATTTTAAACGGGGCTATCTTTTCAGTAATGTTTTTAATAGAGAGCCCTCCTAGCACCAGCCCTAGCATAAAGAGACTGCTTAATAATCCTATATAAATATATATAGTTCCAAAGATATTTTGGAATAGAAATAACAGTACTATATAGTAGATAAAAGCAGAAGCTCCAGAGAAGACCTGGTAGAGTTTAGCGTTAAATATGTTTTCTACTTGGGGCTCGTTAGCTATAAATTTAAGGTAGTGTATTCTTAAGATAAAGAATATTAAAATTGCTATAGCGAATAGAGGGAATCCGTATACAAACAGTAGTCTCATTGTTTGAGTAATTTTGAAGCCGCTGTATTCTGTAAGGACCAGTAGATTTAGGAAGTAAGATAAAGGTCTTTTATCTGAATTGATTAAAAAATTATAGATATTGTTTTGGAGGTAACTGTTCTCTATGAACTCTACTCGGTCTTTATCTATAAGGCTATAGAAGCTCTCAGGAGAGAAGGTGTAGTCATCTGGAATATAGGCTAGGCCTCTCTCATAGAGCTCATCGGCTGATTGAGTAATATTAGAGTTTTTTGAACCTGCAAAAAACCATAGATTATCTCCTGGAACGAGCATGATCTTTTCAAATTCCGACTGCAGAGTATGATATATTGAAGAGCCATAATTTTTTAGCTCTTTTGATAGAAAATTCTCGGCAGAAGCTATTCTCACTGCAATATTACCGCTATCTTTCAGGCTGTATTTGAGCAGTCTATAGAATTCTTTTGTATAGAGTTTGTTCGTATAAGCGCTTGATGGCTCAGGTTCGTTGATTATTATAAGGTCGTATCTATCTCTCTGTTCTTTGACATAATTTCTGGGATCTTTAAAGATAAACTTGACCCTCTCATCTTTAAATATTTTATTTATTTCAGGCGGAGCATGTTTTTTTATAAAATTGAAATAGTCATTATCTTTATATATATTGACTATCTTTCTAATATTAAAATCTAAGAAAGTTTTTATTTGATTCTCAAAGCCTTCACCAAGTATTAAGATATCTTTGGGCATATCTGACATTGCAACAAAGAGGCTTACGCTCTCTTCCGATGATATTTTATCAGGCAAGGTCTGGATTATCTCTCCGTTAGATAAGACTATTATTTTCTCTCTATATTTAGCGATACTTATCTGTTGATAGGGTGTATTGATTGTTTCGATTAACTCTGCATCTGGGATAATCTGCTTAAAACATATATCGTTAAGATGTTTTTCAAGAGGTCTTTGATAGATAAAAAATAGAGAGAATAATATCAAAGATAGAGAAGAGAGAGCTCTACCTGTTTTTGATTTTCTATAGATGCTTTCAAGGCTAACTATAATAGCAAAAAAAAGACAGCAAGCTATTAAGATTGTCGTTGTGGGGAATAGATTTATCAGGAGTAATGTTACTAAGATTCCGGCTGCCACGCTTCCTAGGGATTCAAATATATAGGCATCTGAGATTGTATTTTTAAATGATTGTTTATATTTTTTTAACAGTTGGCAGCCGGAGGTGAATAAGATACCTGTAAATAAAGATAGAGGCCCATTAAATAGAATACTTAAAGGGATGGCTTTCTGAAGAGGGAATAGTTCCCAGGGCTCTATGGATGCAAGGGGCCTAAAAAAACGAAAGAGCAGAAATTGAAAGATTGCAAGAAAAGGGTAAAACTTAAGTAGTAAGGGAAATAGTTTTGATATTTTTTGATATTTTCTTGTTAAAGTTGCTCCGATTGCAATCCACAGAAACCAGGAAGCGTAAAATATCCCTATCGAGAGTTCATTTCCTTTAAATGATATTAAGTATTCTCTTAAAAGAATTGTCTGGGAAATGATTGTGAATGCCCCAAGCGCGAAGAATATAATCTTATAGATGTTTTTTTTCATTCTTCCGAGAAGACCTCAGCTTGAAAAACCTCAAAGCTTGCACCTTCTTTATAGGCGCTGGGTTCTAATCCAGCTTTAGAGGATAGATGAGATAGAGTGGTATCTAAGTCCCAACCCTGTTCTGGTGCAACCTGAGGCAGGAATACTGCTCCTCTTGGCCCTTTTTTCATCAGCATGCCATCCTGGCCTATCACTATATCTTTATAGCTGTTTACTTTTTGAGGCGGTGTTAAAGCGGATATCTCAATTGTTATATTATCGAGCTCTGATTCTGTAACTTGAGTAAATCTAAAGTCATTGACTGCTGCATCAATCGTTCTTTCAATTACAACTTGGTATAAAGGTTTTCTTGGAAGTATCTCTCCAATGCAGCCTCTAAGCCGCTTCTCTTTGTGTAGGGTCACAAATGCTCCGCGGTTTTTTTTAAGGTTCTCAGTTAGCTCAATTCCTAGGTCTTCTGTTTTTGGAATCTTCTTCTCTTTAATGTAATATTCTAAAGTTTTACGAGATAGTTTAAGTAATGATTTTTTTTCTACCTCAGTTAGCTTGTTTTTTGATACACCATCTTTTATCTTAGAGCTATTTTCGTAAAACCCGATGGTTACATAACTTATAGATGTTGAAAAATCCTTAGTCATCTCACCTGAAGTGTCATAGCGTATAACTTGAGCCTTAGTATCTCTAGGTAACATTGAAAGCAATATTGCTATTGGAATACGTCCGCATATAGTTGCTTGAGTTTTCTGGATATATTGTAGAAAGCTAGCATGATCTAATTTTTCTATTTCCTCTACCGCTCCATAGTCTAACTTTTTTATGTTCTCTTCTATATTGTCATTAAAGGGAAGATAACCATAGCGATAGCCGTAATGAGTGAAATCAGAACTTATTATAAATATTGAATCTCTAGAAACATAATCTTTTAATATTTCAGCTGCTCGCTCTATGCTCCCCATGCTTAGTCGACCTACAACTATAGGGATTATTTTAAAGTCTGAGAGAACAGCCTGTAAAAAAGGAATTTGTAATTCTATGCTGTTTTCATTATAAAAAGCCTGATCATTTTCTTGGAATATTTCTGTCTTAAGCAGTTCTTTTTTAATCTTCTCATCTATTTTAATTTTGCCTAAAGGTGTTTTAAAATAATCACTCTTAGGTACTATAAGTTTATCTGTGTCAAATCTGTGAGCTGGACCAAGTATAAATACATATTTAATCTCTCTGGATAACAGTTCTTTGTATCCATAAGCAGCTGTCTGTCCAGACCAAGCTAGGCCTGCATGAGGCTCTATTAATGCAAT